>NZ_JBXWPT010000004.1:0-294465 GCF_059612005.1 Ruegeria sp. CDSA141 | reverse complement strand
TAAACTCAAACAGAAATCGAACCAGAGCCTCCGTTACGAAAACGCCTCAGCTCTCCGAAAAACTCTGAAGACGGACAGAGAGTAGCTTCATTGAACCCTTGAGGCGTCGTTCCGCATCTTTTGCAATCGCCATGAGTCTTTCCTGTTGAGTTGGCTCACTAACAGCGTCGCTAACCGGTATCGGTCTGCTCTCGACAGGGCGATCCGACTTTTCATTTTTCGACCGGTTTGGAACGTTTTTCGGTGTATGCGGATTCTTAGATTTTGCCATTGCCTGTAACTCCTAGCCTCATCGAAAATAGAGCGATGTTTGTTTTCTGGCAACCGCCCGGAGATCAACACCAGCAACACAGGCGTGTCGCCCCTTCGCACCAGTCTCGCGGTAGTATAACTTGCAGTTCGTTACGCCCAACTGGGCGGGTCAAAAAAACTGCTCGGGGGCCAGGAGTTGGACAAACTGTCAGTGATGCAAGCTTTTCGCCGTATCGTTGAACGCGGTAGTTTTGCCCGTGCGGCAGAAGACCTTGGTGTTTCTCCCGCGCTTCTCAGCAGAGAAATCAAGCTTCTGGAAGAAAGTCTGGGAACCGTCCTCCTCACCAGAACGACCCGATCTATGTCACTGACTGACACCGGCAGTCTCTATTACCAAGATGCAATTGGAATACTCGACGCCGTCGAAAAAACGGAACAGACCATCAGGGAAGGTGCAAAAGCGATGCGTGGGCACCTTCGGGTGAATGCGTCAAGTTCCTTCGGCCAAACCGTTATCGCACCGATGCTTCCTGATTTTTTGGAAACCTATCCCGATTTGCGATTTACGCTTTCGATGGACGACAAGGTGATCGATATGGTCGAGGGCGGGTTCGATCTATCGATACGTATCCGTGCTGCCATGCCGGATTCGGCACTTGTTGCCCGACGGATCGGCGTGATGCGGCAAAGAATATTTGCGTCTCCAGACTATTTGGAGCGATGCGGGACACCGACCCAGCCGGCGGATCTGAAAACCCACGCAATCATCGGCTTTTTGCTTGCTGATCATTTGACGAGTTGGAAGCTCTCGGCCGCCGACGGCGTCACATCATTGGAACTTGATCCGCGTGTGAGGGTTGGAAACAGCCTCGTTTTGCGTGATCTGCTGATAGCGGGGCAGGGTATTGGAACTCTGCCCGAGTTCGTTTCTGATGCTCCTGAAGCCAGCGGAGCCTTGGTGAGAGTTCTTCCTGACCACGAACTGCCCGCGCCGGAAGTATTCGCCGTTACGGCATCTCGCTTGGGAATGGACGCCAAGGTCACAGCCTTTCTTGATCATCTGCGCCTGGCTCTCAGATCGTGACATTGTTCAATACAGGTAAAGAGTGATGTCAAAGAGCGCGACTTAATTGGCGGCGCAACAAATTCCATTCTCTCAGGGAACAAGTCACAGCCCTGAGAGGTATCCTATGTCACGTATTCTCGTTCTCTACTATTCAAGCTATGGCCACGTCCGCACATTGGCCGATGCCGAAGCTGAAGGCGCCAGAAGTGTTCCCGGCACCGAAGTTGACGTTCGGCGTGTGCCCGAAACCGTCCCTGAAGAAGTCCGCCAGCAGGCCGGCTATGTCGATGATGATAATATTGTCGCCTTGCCGGCAGATCTGGAAAACTATGACGCAATAATTTTAGGAACACCGACCCGATTTGGCATGATGGCTGGCCAAATGAAGTCCTTCCTCGATCAGGCTGGCGGGCTTTGGGCCAGGGATGCGCTGGTTGGTAAGATTGGTGCGGTCTTTGCGTCTACGGGTTCGCAACATGGCGGGCACGAGGCAACCCTTCTGACAACGCAAGTCCCGCTTCAACACTTTGGGATGCTGATTGCCGGAATGCCCTACACATTTGCTGGCCAGACTACATCAGAAGAAATCATTGGCGGCGCACCGTATGGTGCCGGAACGATCGCTGGTGCTGATGGTTCCCGCTCGCCTACCGAAACTGACCTGGCAGGAGCGCGGTTCCAGGGTGCTCATGTTGCAAGGATTGCAGCGTGCCTCGCTGGATCAAACCTGCAAGCGGAAGCAGCGTAACCCGCGCGCCTCTGACGTCTCACTCAAATTCTCAAACGCCTCAGCCGGGAGACATACAATGTCACGCTCAACCGATATTCTTCTCACTTCACTCGCCCCAGCGGTATGGGGAAGCACTTATCTGGTAACTACGGAAGCGCTCCCGGCTGGCTATCCGATTACCCTGGCTGCGTTACGAGCTCTGCCAGCTGGCTTGTTGTTGCTTGCAGTGACGCGCTGCGTTCCACCACGCGAATGGCTCGGTCGAACTTTCGTCTTAGGCAGCCTCAATTTCGCTCTGTTCTGGGTGCTCCTCTTCGTTGCTGCCTATCGGTTACCTGGTGGTGTGGCAGCCACCCTGGGATCGTTGCAAGCAATGATCGTGATTTTGATGGCGTGGGGATGGCTGGGAACCCCAATCCGACTTGGTGCACTTGGCGCCGCCACGACTGGCGTAATGGGTGTTTCCCTGCTGCTGATCGGACCAGAAGCACAACTTGATTGGATCGGTATAGCAGCAGGTTTGGGAGGAGCCGCGTCAATGGCTGCTGGCACTGTTCTCAGCCGGAAATGGCAACCTCCGGTCTCGGCGCTTAGTTTCACAGCGTGGCAATTAACAGCCGGTGGTTTGATACTGCTGCCAGTCGCACTGTTTCTTGAGCCGCCTCTCCCTGCGCTCAGCGCGACAAATGCCGCTGGCCTTATTTGGCTTGGGTTGATTGGTGCTGCAGCAACCTATGCTCTTTGGTTTCGTGGCATAGCGCGCCTGGACCCCAGTGCAGTCTCGATGCTCGGCATGATGAGTCCTGTTACAGCTGTCGTGCTCGGCTGGGTATACTTGGGACAAACGCTTAGCCTCACTCAGTCTACAGGAGCAGCCATAGTTATTGGTTCTGTTGTGGTTGGCCAGAGCGTGAGTCGAAGGGACAATTCGGGTTTAAAAAAATGGAGACCAGCAACAGCTGGATCTGCTTGATGGGTTTGAGTTGCGAACAATGGGCCCGATCACGCAAGTGGGCGAGGAATGGCTCAGCGCCTCGCTCAAGCCCGTTCGCCAGATCCCTGGAATATCGAAGTCCTAGGTTTCCCCACGCATGATAAAGGGGATGCGTTCTGGCGCCGCAGTATCCGGACGGTCCAAACCTGCTCTAGTAATGGTCACATTGAAGCCGCTTTGTCCGATTATGTCGTTGAATGGGCAGGTGGACCTGTGAAGTCGAGTAAGAAGGGATTCAAGGCAGCAGCAGTCGCGGCGGGCCTGCCTGATGTGTCACCACATGTGCTGCGGCACACAGCTGCGGTTCATATGGCGGAGGCAGGCACTCCGATGGATGAGATCGCTCAGTTTCTCGGTCATTCAGACTCTCGGATCACCGCGTCTGTTTATGCACGCTATAGCCCCGAGCACCTACGTAAAGCTGCCAATGCGTTGGAGTTCGACTAATGCTCAGGTTCAATGAACCTCGGGTCACTGTCTTAAAAACAACAACGGCGCCCTCAGGCGCCTTTTTTTATTGGTCGGAGTGAGAGGATTCGAACCTCCGACCCCTGCCTCCCGAAGACAGTGCTCTACCAGGCTGAGCTACACTCCGACCGTGGCGGGTGATCTATACTCGGTGCTGCTGATGCGCAAGAGGTTTTTGTAATGGGGACACCCGGATCACTCGGTCTCAAAAATCGAAAAGAATTTGGGCGGAACCCGATTCGGCAATCACGACAAGGGATCGGTTTTGTACAGGCGAATTTTGGTTCCTCCATGGTCCACTACCGGTCCTGGTGCCAGCAATGGCAGGCGTGTGGCCCGAGCAAGCCCGGGGGCGCTGGTGATTACGCCTACGCGCCATCCCCTGAACCGGTTCATCAGGGTTTTTCCCATGGCACCATAGACTGAACGCAAGCGTTTTTCGTCACCAATTCGCGCTCCATATGGCGGGTTGACAATGACCAGCCCCGAAGGACCCTCGGGTGGTTTGATGTCGCTGACGGAATGCTGTCGAAACCGTGTCCAAGCACCGACTTGTGCCCTTTCAGCATTGGCGGTCGCAGCATCAATTGCGCCGGTGTTGCGATCCGAGCCGTAGAAGGTAAGGGCACAGTCTGCCGTATTCGTTTCCCTTCGCATCTTTTGCCACTGATCAGGATCAAAACCCGCCAGTTCTTCGAATGCAAAACTACGGGAGCGGCCAGGACGCAGACCCAGAGCGATCTCGGCGGCCTCGATCGCGAATGTGCCTGACCCGCACATCGGGTCCAGTACGGGTTCGTCGCCCGAGTAGCCGCACTCTCTCAGGAACATTGCGGCCATTGTTTCTCGCATCGGAGCCTTGGCAATGGCTTCCTTGTGGCCGCGCTTGTGCAATAGCTCGCCAGAACTGTCGACGGAGATCGTGCAAATGTCTTTCTCGATTCGGAGCAAGACCCGAAGCCCTGCGTCGGATGAAATCGGAGCGCCCAATGTTTCGGATATTGCCCGCTCGATCCTCTGACGCGCTGCACCCGCATGATAAATTCTGGATTTGCGGCTGGTGGCCTCCACCTTGATCGGCACGTCAGGACGCAAGACATCACCCCAAGGGAATTTGCGTGCACGTTTGTCCAATTGGGCAAGATGCACAGCGGGGAAACTGCCGAGTCGCACCAGAACCTTGTTGGCGCCTCGCAGCATCAGGTTGGCACGCCAGACCTCGGGCCACGACCCCCGGCATGACACGCCACCTGGTACGGTTCTGACCCCTGCGAATCCGTTCGATTGCGCCTCGTCACCGAGAGGTGCTTCAAGGCCTGGGGTGGCAACCAGAAAGATTTCCAAATCTGTGTCTTTTTCCATTCCGGTTGCTTACACTGGAACTTGGGTGGGCGCGACATACAATTGTATGCTTCGGATTCGGTAGGTTTGATCGGTAAATTGCAGGATTGTGTGGTTCATTCTTAACTTTTGGCGGTAACAGGTTTGCGTTTGTGAACTTCCCCGCGTAAAGGGTCCTTGATCGGAAATACGCCTGCGGATTTTGGACCGTTTTCGACGCTTTTGCGACGGAGGTTCGAGAAAACCGCGCTATTGCATGACCCCGAAAGGGCGTTGGCAGAGCTGGCGCAGAAAAGAGGCTTGGAAGAACGTAGCAACATGCAAACTTTCAAACTGAAAAAAGGGCTGGATCTGCCAGTGGCAGGCGCTCCTGACCAGACCATTCACCCGGGCCCGGAATACTCGACCGTAGGCGTCTTGGGCGGTGACTACATCGGCCTGAAACCCAAGATGCTTGTGCAGGAAGGCGACAGTGTTGCACGTGGCGCGCCGCTGTTTTGTCACAAGGATGCACCTGACGCGATGATGGTCGCACCGGTCAGTGGCAGGGTCGTCGCGATCAACCGTGGTGCCCGCCGGGTGCTGCAAAGCGTTGTGATCGAAGTGTCCGACGTCAATGACGCTGGTATGGATTTCTCGGGCGTAGGGGATGCTGAAAGCGCTGAAGGCGTGACCGCCAAACTGTGCGCCGCCGGTCTGTGGACGTCGTTCCGTACGCGGCCCTATTCAAAAATGCCGGAGCCCGGCGTCAAACCGGATGCAATTTTTGTCACCGCAATGGATAGTGATCCGCTGGCTGCGGATGTTGCCTTGATCCTTGCGGAGGCACCGGAAGCATTTGCTGCCGGGTTGGCCGCGGTCAGCACGCTGACCGAGGGTAAAACCCATCTTTGCCAAAAGGAAGGCGACGCAATACCCGGCACAGATGTCGCCGGTGTCGAAACTGCATCTTTCGAAGGCCCGCATCCATCAGGGCTGGCTGGAACGCATATTCACTTCCTCGAACCTCTTGCAGGTGACAAGCAGGTCTGGACCATCGGGTATCAGGACGTCATCGCCATTGGCCGCTTGATGCTGACCGGCCATCTGGATCCGAATATAGTGATTGCTTTGACGGGGCCCGGTGCGCGTCAACCGCGTTTGATCCGTACAGTGATGGGCGCATCAACTGACGATCTGACCCGCGACGAAGTCAATTTGGACGGCACACCTCGGATCATTTCGGGTTCGATCCTGTCGGGCCGACACGCTGATGGCCCGACAGCTTATCTGGGCCGGTTTGCACGTCAGATCAGCATTATCCGTGAAGACCCCGATCAAATCCCATTGGGCTGGATTCGTCCGATGCCGTCGAAATACTCGGTCCAGCCTGTATTGGGTTCTGCATTTGCCAAGAAGCTGTATGCGTTCACATCCAACCTGAACGGCGGTCGTCGCGCCATGGTGCCGACAGGTGTTTTCGAAGAACTGATGCCGCAGGACTATCTGCCCACTCAATTGCTGCGGGCACTGCTTGTAATGGATACGGACACGGCCCAGTCTCTGGGCGCGCTGGAGCTGGATGAAGAAGATCTCGGTCTTGTGGGCTTCGCCTGTCCTGCGAAATATGAATACGGGCTGGCGCTACGCGATTGCCTGGCCAAGATTGAAAAGGAGGGCTGATCCAAATGGGTTTGCGCAGCTTCTTCGATCGGATCGAGCCGAACTTTACCAAGGGCGGCAAGTACGAGAAGCTTTTTCCCATCTACGAGATGGTGGAAAGCTTTATCTACACTCCGAAAACTGTGACCACCGTTGCCCCTCATGCGCGGTCTTACGTGGATATGAAGCGGATCATGACCTACGTCGTGATCGCGACGATCCCCTGTATCTTATGGGGGATGTGGAACACCGGTTATCAGGCCAATTCAGCCATTGCTGAGCTTGGGTCGGACTCGGCTACCGGCTGGCGGATCGCGATTTTGCAGGTATTTGGCATTTCGCTGAACCCGGACAGCATTTTTGCCAATGTCATGCACGGGCTGATGTACTTCTTGCCGATATATATCGTCACGCTGGTGGCAGGCGGCATCTTCGAGGTCATTTTCGCGACCGTTCGCGGGCATGAGGTGAACGAAGGTTTCCTTGTTACATCAATGCTGTACACGCTGATCATGCCTGCAACCACGCCCCTTTGGCAGGTCGCATTGGGCATCATCTTCGGTGTTGTGATCGGCAAGGAAGTGTTCGGTGGAACGGGTAAGAACTTCCTCAACCCGGCATTGGTTGGACGGGCCTTTTTGTACTTTGCTTACCCCGCGCAGATGTCGGGCGATGCGGTTTGGACCCCGGTTGACGGGTTTTCGGGCGCAACGGCTCTGGCGGTATCGGCTGCTGACGGCGTGCAGGCCCTGGCTGCTGACGGCATCACGTGGTCGAGCGCGTTCTTCGGCCAAATCCAGGGCAGTTTTGGCGAGACATCGACACTGGCCTGCATGATCGGTCTGGCTTTCCTTCTGATGACCAAGATCGCCAACTACCGCCTGATTGTGGGCTGTCTGGCGGGCACCATCGGCTTTACCCTGCTGCTGAACCTGATCGGATCGGACACGAACCCGATGTTTGCGATGCCATGGTACTGGCATATCGTGTTGGGAGGTTACGCTTTCGGCCTGGCCTTTATGGTGACGGAACCGGTTTCGGCCAGCCACACCAATGTGGGTCGCTATGTCTACGGCGCGCTGATCGGTGTGATGGTCGTGATGATACGTGTGATCAATCCGGCTTTCCCCGAAGGCATGATGCTGGCAATCCTGTTCGGGAACGTTTTCGCACCGCTGATCGACTATTTCGTCGTGCAAGCCAACATCAAACGGAGGGCGCGTCGCCATGTCTGATACGCAATCCCACGAACCCAAGGGCGCATTGGCCAAGTTTCTGGCGGCATCGCCGGATTCAGTTGGCAAGACGATCTTCATCGCCGTTGCCGTCTGTCTGGTCGCCTCAATGGTAGTGTCCGCGGCCGCAGTCAGTCTGCGCCCGGTGCAAGAGGCCAACCGCCTGAAGGACAAACAGGTGAACGTTCTGCAAGTTGCGGGCGTGTTCGAGCCCGGCATCGACGTAACAGAGGCTTTTGCCGCGTTCGAACCACATGTGTTGGAACTGTCCACCGGTGCGTTCGTCGATGATCAGTTTGATCCGACCACGTTTGACGACATCGCCGCCGCCAGCGATCCAGAGATGAGCGTCGCGCTGGACAACGACCCCGCCGGTATCGGACGCAAATCCAAGTACCGCGTTATATATCTGCTGCGCGATGACGCAGGTGAACTGGACAAGGTGATCCTGCCTCTGCACGGCTATGGTCTGTGGTCGACGCTCTATGGTTTTATCGCGCTTGAGAATAACGGCAACGATATCTACGGCTTGCAATTCTATCAGCATGGTGAAACACCGGGCCTTGGGGCCGAAGTGGACAACCCACGCTGGAAAGCATTGTGGAACGGTAAAAAGCTGCGCGACGAAGCAGGTGAATTGCAAATCACCGTTGCCAAATCGCAGCCCTCAGCCGGACCAGATTTCTATGTCGATGCGCTGGCGGGAGCCACGCTGACGTCGGTCGGTGTCGATAACCTTGTGAAATTCTGGATGGGCGATGCGGGCTATGGTCCCTTCCTGGCCAAACTGCAAGCAGGAGAGATTTGATGTCCCAGACCAAAAAAGAGATGCTGGTCGACCCGCTTGTCGACAACAACCCGATTACCTTGCAGGTGCTTGGTATCTGTTCGGCACTGGCGGTGACATCATCGCTGCAAGTGTCGATGGTAATGGCGCTTGCGGTGATCTTCGTGACCTCTTTCTCGTCCTTCTTCATCTCATGCCTGCGCAACCAGATCCCAGGCTCGATCAGGATCATCGTTCAGATGGTGATCATCGCCTCGCTGGTGATCCTCGTGGATCAGATCCTGAAGGCTTATGCGTTTGAGATTTCGAAAACCCTGTCGGTCTTTGTCGGCCTGATCATCACCAACTGTATCGTGATGGGTCGCGCGGAGGCGTTTGCGATGAAGAATCCCCCGGTTGCGTCCTTCATCGACGGGATGGGCAACGGAATGGGCTATGGCCTGATCCTGCTGCTGGTCGGCTTCATTCGCGAGCTTTTTGGGGCAGGGTCGCTGTTCGGAATCACGATTCTGGAAACCGTCAACAACGGCGGCTGGTACGTGCCCAACGGCATGCTGCTGTTGCCGCCTTCGGCGTTCTTCATCATCGGTCTGATCATCTGGGCCTTCCGCACCTGGAAGCCGAACCAGGTGGAAGAGCGTGAATACAAAATTCAGCAGGTAGAGGCCCACTGATGGAAGGTCTGATCTCACTGGCCGTAAAGGCCATCTTTGTCGAAAACCTTGCGCTCAGCTTTTTCCTTGGCATGTGCACTTTCATCGCCGTGTCCAAGAAAATATCAACCGCGCTGGGTCTGGGTATTTCGGTCATGGTTGTTCAGGCCATCACCGTACCTGCCAACAACCTGTTGCTGAACTATCTGCTCAAGCCGGGCGCGCTGGCCTGGGCAGGGTTCCCGGATGTGGACCTGACCTTCCTTGGCCTGATCTCCTATATCGGTGTGATTGCGGCGATGGTGCAGATACTTGAGATGGTTTTGGATAAGTACTTCCCACCGCTTTACAATGCGCTGGGGATCTTCCTGCCGCTGATCACAGTAAACTGCGCCATCCTTGGCGGGTCTCTGTTCATGGTGGAGCGTGACTACAACTTTGCCGAGGCGGCGACTTATGGCTTGTCTTCCGGTTTTGGCTGGGCACTGGCAATCACGGCAATGGCCGGAGTTCGGGAAAAGCTGAAATATTCGGACATCCCCGATGGCCTGCAAGGTCTTGGCATTACCTTCATTACCGCAGGTCTGATGGCTATGGCCTTCATGTCCTTCTCAGGCGTGAAACTGTAAGGGGGCGTTGATGGAAACCTTTACCCTAGGCGTAGCTCTTTTCACCTTAATCGTTCTGGCATTGGTGGCCATCATCATGGCCGCCCGATCCAAGCTGGTTTCGACTGGCAACGTCAACATCACGATCAACGGCGAAAAGACCATTTCCGTTCCAGCAGGTGGCAAGCTGTTACAGACATTGGCTGCCGAGAAGCTCTTTGTTCCTTCGGCCTGCGGTGGCGGCGGCACCTGCGCGCAATGTCGAGTGCGGGTGCATTCGGGGGGCGGGTCGATCCTGCCAACCGAAGAAAGCCATATCACGAAACGCGAAGCGTCGTGTGGTGATCGCCTGTCTTGTCAGGTTGCCGTCAAGCAGGACATGGACATCGAAGTTCCGGAAGAAGTTTTCGGCGTTAAGAAATGGGAATGTACCGTTCGTTCGAACGAGAACGTGGCGACCTTTATCAAAGCGCTGACCCTGGACCTTCCGGAAGGTGAGGATGTGAATTTCCGCGCTGGTGGCTACATCCAGATCGAAGCTCCGGCGCACCAGTTGAAATACACCGATTTCGACGTGGAAGAAGAATATCGTGAGGATTGGGATCGCTTCAACCTGTGGCAGTACGATTCGGTCGTTAATGAGCCGATCGAACGCGCCTATTCGATGGCCAACTATCCAGATGAAAAAGGCATGATCATGCTGAACGTCCGCGTCGCCTCGCCCCCTCCGGGCTCAGAGGGTATTCCGGCGGGTCAGATGTCGTCTTACATCTTCAACCTGAAACCAGGCGATAAAGTCACGATCTCTGGTCCCTTTGGTGAGTTCTTCGCCCGCGAAACCCAAAAAGAGATGGTGTTTATCGGCGGTGGCGCGGGCATGGCGCCGATGCGCAGCCACATCTTTGACCAGCTTAAGCGTTTGGAAAACCGTGATCGCAAGATCAGCTTCTGGTACGGTGCGCGGTCGAAGAAAGAGATGTTCTTTGTTGAAGATTTCGACCAATTGGCCGAAGAGTTCGACAATTTCGATTGGCACGTCGCCTTGTCGGACGCACAGCCCGAGGATGACTGGAAAGGCTATACTGGCTTTATCCACAACGTTCTGTTTGAAGAGTACCTCAAGAACCATCCCGCGCCCGAGGATTGCGAATACTACATGTGTGGTCCGCCAATCATGAACCAATCGGTCATCAACATGCTGCTGGATCTGGGCGTGGACCGTGAAGACATCATGCTCGACGATTTTGGTGGGTAAGAAACAAAGAAAAACCGGCGTTGAACACGCCGGTTTTTTCAATTGGCGGCTGGCCCGCGCTATTTTCCGTAATAGTCCCGATACCACGCGACGAATTGAGCGATACCGTCACTCAGCTCTGTCTGTGGACGATAGTTCGTCAGTCGTTGTAGCAGTCTGTTGTCAGCCCAAGTGGCGTAAACATCACCCAACTGCATCGGCATGAAATTCTTCACGGCTTTCTTTCCTACGGCCTGCTCGATGGCTTCGATGAAATCCATCAGACGCACTTTGTCTCCGTTGCCGATGTTTACGACGCGGTAGGGCGCGACGGGTGACAGGCTGTCACCGTCCACGATGTCATCACGACTGGCTGGCCGTACCGGAGGCACGTCGATCAGCAATCTGATCCCGCGCACAAGGTCTTCGACATGGGTGAAATCCCGATACATGTCACCGTGATTGTAGATATCGATCGGGCGGCCATCCAGGATGGCTGCAACAAATTTGAAATACGCCAGATCGGGCCGTCCCCAAGTGCCGTAGACAGTGAAGAACCGGAACATTGTCGTCGGTAAGTCCCACAGATGCGCGTAGGAATGCCCCATCGCCTCATTCGCCTTCTTTGTCGCGGAATAGATGGTCAGTTGGGTGTCGGCTTTTTCCGTCTCGGTGAACGGCATCTCTTCGTTGGCACCGTATATCGATGAGGTCGATGCCATCAAAAGATGTTCCACCTTATGCTGACGCGCAATTTCCATCACGTTGAAAGTTCCAACGACGTTTGATTCAATATAGCTGCGGGGGTGTTCCAAACTGTGTCTAACACCGGCTTGAGCCGCCAGATGAACAATGACATCCGGCTGAAATTCTTCGGCGACCTGCAGCAGCCGATCATAGTTTTCCAACCGATCCTCGGTTGCCGTAAAGCCGGGTGTCTGAAGCAGAATTTGATGGCGGCGCTGCTTCAGGACCACGTCATAATAATCCGTCATCCCGTCGTAGCCATGCACGCGGTACCCTTCCACCAACAACAGTTTCGCCAGATGGAACCCAATGAACCCCGCAGAGCCCGTAATCAAAACCCGTTTCATAGAACCCTCAATACGCCCTGCATGACTATTGCTGATCAAAAGACTTTGTCCCTGGTATCGGGGCAAGTACTTTTGACCACTTCGAAAGTCATATCGGACATCCCGACGTCATTGGTCAACTCTTTGCCGATTCAATCAGTTGTTCATTGCCGCCAATTGACGAGAAGGGTAGGGATCAACGTGCATGATTACGAACTGGATCAGACGGCGGTTCGACCGCGCACCGGGGCAGACAACGGATACAGTGCCTTGCGACATCGCTCCGGCTGCGAAAGTGACGGCCGTGGGCGATATTCATGGTCGTCTGGACTTGCTGCAGGCGTTGTTGCCCAGGCTGGACGATCAGTGCTCGCTGGTTTTTGTCGGCGACTACATCGATCGGGGGCCGTACAGCGCACAGGTATTGCACCATCTGCGTCACCTGAGCGAGACGTCAGAAGGTCGTGTTCACTGTCTTCTTGGAAACCACGAAGAGATGCTATTGCGATTTCTGGATGTGCCGGAATGCAATGCCCGGCTCTGGTTTCAAAACGGGGGCGTGCAAACGCTGGCGTCTTTCGGGCTAAAACCGCCTGAAAATACCAATGAAAACCAGCAGGTTCAAAAGTTGGCGGATGACCTTCGCCTGAAGATGGGAGAAAGCCTGCTCAACTGGCTTGCCGATCGGCCCCTGGCCTGGACCAGCGGCAACGTCACATTTGTTCATGCGGCCCTGGACCCCCGACAGCCGGTTGAGGTCCAGGAACCACAGATTTGCCTCTGGGGGCATCCCATGTTTCCCAGGCTCGCACGCAGCGATGGCCAATGGGTGGTGCATGGCCACACCATCGTAGACCTTCCCCGGGTCAAGAACCGGGTGGTGTCTCTTGACACAGGAGCTTTCGCTTCGGGTCGCTTGACAGCCGCCGAGATCAACACCGGCTGCGTTCGGTTCACCTCAACCGTTTGAACAATGGACGATTAACCGACGATCATTTGCTTCATGCGAAGGGCTTCGTATTCCAGCTCTTTCAGGCGGAAGTGGACAACGTCTCCGATCGTGATAACGCCGCATAAATTACCGTCGCGCAGCACCGGCATATGGCGAAAACGGCCTTCGGTCATTGTTTTCAGGACTTGATTCAGCAGATCATCGGGTGTGCAAGTCTTTACGTCCTTGGTCATCAGGTCTTCGACCGATTGCGGCAGGGTCTGGCCGGGTGTATCTGCCATCCGCCGGACAATGTCCCGTTCTGACAGAATCCCCTGCAACACCCCGTTCTGATCCGTCACAAGTACAGCGCCAATCCGTTTTTCCTTCAGCGTGTTGACCACAGAATGAATGGTGTCGTTTGGGCGCACCGAAAAAACCGCGTCCCCTTTACCTTCAAGCAGCTTGGCCACAGTTGTCTGCGAGTGCGAAAGGTTCGATTCCGCTGACTGGCTGTACGTCGTCTTGTCAGCCTTGTCGCCGCGCGAGGGCGACTGGTAAGAGGTTGGAGCCATGGGCAATCTCCTTGTGGTTCTTGCAAAGTCTTTCCCTTTCACCTTAGCGCAGCTAAACGACCTGTATAGGGTGCAATTGCGCGGATCGGCAAAAACGCGGGCCCGGAAAGGACGTTTAAGCTATTGAGTGAACTCTATCTTACTCCACCCATAGCGGCATTGATCTTCTTTGCGGTTGTCGTATGCGGCCACAATTTTCGCATGGAGTGGAAGCAGCAGCCGCCGGGTTGGCAAAAACGTGCGTGGTTCTTTGGCGTGCCGGCGGGGGTCGGCCTGTTGGTGCTGGGATTCCTGCCGCTAAAGATGTGATCGCAGTTTGACTCTGGCCGGGGCCACTGGCATATGCCGGGCACAGAATTTCCCGGAGATCGACCGATGCGTCTTATGCCTGTACTGGCCGTTGCCACCCTCCTTTCCGGCTGTCTGTTCGACAAGGAACCCGAGGTGGTTCGTCTGTCGGGCGAAACAATGGGCACGACCTTCAATATTACCGCGATCGGTGAAGATATTGATGAGGCCGCATTGGCCGCCGCGGTCGAAGAGACGCTGGCCGAGGTCAACGCCAAAATGTCCAACTGGGATCCAAAGTCCGAGGTTTCTGTCTTTTCGGCTTCAACCAGCACAGCCCCGGTTCCGGTTTCAGACGAACTCGCGCTGGTCCTTTCGGCAGCCAATGACGTGCACGAAAAAACCGGTGGGACCTTTGACGTAACTCTGGGCCCGCTGATCGAACTTTGGGGCTTTGGCCCGCGCAAGCCCGAGGATCCGGTGCCATCGGATGCCGAAATCGAGGCCGCGTTAAGCGGCGTCGGGCAAGCCAGTTTGCTGACGCTCAACACCGAATCTGGCACTCTGTCAAAATCTGATCCGCAAGTGGGCATCAACCTGTCGGCGATTGCGAAGGGCTATGGCATCGATGCGGTTGCCGGCGCTTTGCAGGATGCCGGTATCGACGATTACCTTGTCGAGATCGGCGGTGATCTTGTCGCCAAGGGAAAGAATGAGCAGGGCGAAGCCTGGCGCATTGGCATCGAAAAGCCTGAAACGGGCACTCAGAGCATTCAATTGATCGTTTCCCTGGATGATCGTGGCATGGCCAGCTCGGGTGATTACAAAAATTTCTTCGAACAGGACGGTGTGCGTTATTCGCATATCATCGATCCGACCACGGGACGCCCGATCACACATCGCACGACCTCTGTCACGGTTCTGGCGGGAAACGCTATGTTGGCGGATGCCTGGGCAACAGCCATGCTGGCTTTGGGTCAGGAGAAGGGAATGGACATTGCGGAAAAGCATAAACTTGCCGTGTACTTCATTTCGCGGGATGTGACAGGCGGCGAAGATGCCTATATTACGTCGCACAGCACCGCGTTCAAAGACGCTTTGGGAACCAACTGACAGGCAGGGACCAAGATGAGCACTTTTATTCTGGCATTTATTCTGCTGGCACTTGTTATGGTCGGTATGTCTTTGGGTGTCATACTGATGGGTAAGACCATCAAGGGCAGCTGTGGTGGCCTGAACGCGATTTCGGGCGCTGATAAGTGCGTTGTGTGCCAGAAAGATGTTGACCCGGACAGCCCGCTGCGCGACCAATTGCAATGCAAACGTGCCAGGAAGATGCTGGAACAAATGGAACAGCAGACCTGAAGCAAGTTTTTCTTCGCTCTGCGGGCGGAAATGGCTAACTAGGTCCCCATGACTTTCGGAGAGGCGTCGCGTTGGCCAAGGCAAAGAATATCCTGTTCATCATGTTCGACCAGCTGCGCTGGGATTATCTGAGCTGTTATGGGCATCCACATCTGCACACTCCGAATATCGATCGTCTGGCCGCGCGCGGTGTCCGCTTTGACCGCGCCTATATCCAGTCCCCGATTTGCGGCAGTTCACGTATGTCGACCTATACCGGACGATATGTGCATTCCCATGGTGCATCATGGAACAACATCCCTCTGAAAGTGGGCGAGATCACGCTGGGCGACCACCTGCGCAAAACGGGAATGGATTGCTGGCTTGTTGGCAAGACACATATGGCCGCGGATGCCGAGGGGATGGCCCGTCTTGGGCTGGAGCCCGACAGCGTCATCGGTGCCCGCGTGGCGGAATGCGGGTTTGACGTGTTCGAACGCGATGACGGGTTGCGTGCCGAGGGTCCGGATGGGTTCTATGATCCGGACGGGGCAAAGAAATACAACCAATACCTTGCGGACAAGGGATACGAGAGCGACAACCCTTGGCATGACTTTGCCAATTCCGGTCTGGATGCCGATGGCAATGTTCTGTCAGGCTGGTTCCTGAAGAATTCATCCGAGCCTGCAAACATTGCAGAAGAGGACAGTGAAACTCCATATCTGACGACCCGTGGGATCGAGTTCATGGAAAGCCATGAAGGACCATGGTGCTGTCACCTCAGTTATATCAAGCCGCACTGGCCTTACGTTGTGCCAGAACCTTACGCTTCGATGTATGGACCAGAGCATGTTGTGCCCGTGGTCCGCTCTGAGGGCGAGCGAATGACTGCACACCCCGTCCTGAAGGCCTTTATGGACACCAAGGTCGGGCAGGCATTTTCGCGTCAGGATGTCCGCGAGGCGGTGATCCCAGCTTACATGGGGCTAATCAAACAAGCTGATGACCAGATGGGTCGCCTGTTCGACTGGATGGAGAAAACCGGGCGGATGGACGACACGATGATCGTGTTGACCTCAGACCATGGCGACTTTCTGGGCGACCACTGGATGGGTGAAAAGACGTTTTTCCACGATGCCTCAACCAAAGTGCCGCTGATTATTTATGATCCGTCACCTGAAGCAGACCTCACGCGCGGCACCACCTGCGACGCGCTGGTCGAGTCGATCGATCTGGCGCCAACGTTTCTGGAACAGGCAGGCGGTGGAAAAGCCGGTCATATTCTCGAGGGGTATTCTCTGCTGCCGATCCTGCATGGTCAGTCCGACAAAACGCCCCGAACGGTCGCAATCTGCGAGTACGACTATTCCGCGTCTCCGATCGCGCAGCGGCTGAACGCATCTGTTCGCGATGCGGTGATGTTCATGGTCGCGAATGAAAAGTGGAAGCTCATCCATTGCGAAGGTGGGTACAGGCCGATCCTGTTCGATCTGAAAAACGACCCGGATGAGCTGATCGATTTAGGTGAAAGCGCGGACCATTCGGATGTTATCGCGCAGATGTATGATCACCTGTTCGCCTGGGCGCGGCGCACGTCTCAGCGCACTACCCGATCCGAACAGCAGTTGGTCGATGTGCGGACGCGAAGTGGGGGTACAGGAATCATGATCGGTATTTACGACGAAAACGACACGCCGTTGGAACTGACGGTCAAGTATCGCGACCGCATGGCGCAGCCATACAAAAGCTACCTAAAAGATTAGTTTTGTCCGCGTTTTCATCGAACAAAACATGAGGCCCTTTAATCGAGTTGTTCAGGGGTTCGTTGTCTTCCAGCGGGAGATCTTGGGCACCCGGCGGCTTGATTAATTCTGCGCAAATTAACGCAAAGACGGTTCACCCCTTGCCAGCCAGACGGTAGAAGATGACCCAAGAGCAGTAATCGGAGAATTTCAATGTCCACCCCCAAACCAGTTGTACTGTGTATTCTTGATGGTTGGGGCCTGTCTGACGACAAGCAGGCGAATGCGCCTTTACTGGCGAACACTCCGACCTTTGACGCGATCATGGCCAAGTTCCCGCACGCCACGCTGGTAACGCACGGCCCTGATGTGGGTTTGCCCAACGGGCAGATGGGTAATTCCGAAGTAGGCCATACCAATATCGGCGCAGGTCGCGTTGTTGCCATGGATCTGGGTCAGATTGACCTGGCCATCGAAGACGGTTCATTTTTTGGCAATGAGGCCCTGCAGGCTTTTATTTCCAAGGTCAAAGCCTCCGGGGGGACGGCTCACCTTATGGGGTTGGTCTCGGACGGTGGTGTCCATGGGCATCTGAACCACATCATAGCTGCAACCAGGGCCATTACGGACGCCGGCGTTCCTGTCGCCCTTCATGCCGTTACCGACGGGCGCGATGTGGCCCCCAAATCTGCGCTGACCTATTTGTCCCGGTTGGAAGAGCGGCTGCCCGAGGGTGCCCGCGTTGTCACGGTGAGCGGTCGCTATTTCGCCATGGACCGCGACAATCGCTGGGAGCGGGTATCAGAAGCTTACGACGCGATGATCAACGGCAAGGGCAGGGCGGCCAACACCGCACATGGCGCCGTGGACCACGCCTACAACCAGTCGGAGTCTGACGAATTCATCACGCCAACCGTACTGGAAGGTTACGAAGGCGTCGTCGACGGAGATGGCTTCTTCTGTCTGAATTTCCGAGCAGATCGCGCTCGCGAAATTCTGCGCGCGATTGGTGAACCGGGCTTTGCAGAGTTCGAAACCGGGCCGCGGCCAAAACTGTCGGCGCTGCTGGGTATGGTGGATTATTCGGACGGTCACAACGCATACATGACCACGGTTTTTCCGAAACGGGCGATTGAGAACACGCTCGGGGAATGGGTGGCTAAGCAGGGATTACGTCAATTCCGGCTGGCTGAAACTGAAAAATACCCCCATGTAACCTTTTTCCTGAACGGGGGTAAGGAAACCCCGGAACAGGGTGAAGATCGATGTATGCCCAAGTCACCTAAAGTCGCGACCTATGACTTGCAGCCCGAGATGTCCTCGGCTGAGGTCACAGCCAGGTTTGTCGAGGCGATTGAACAAGGGTATGACCTGATCGTGACCAATTACGCCAACCCTGATATGGTCGGGCATACCGGCGATCTGCAAGCTGCGATCAAGGCATGTGAGGCTGTCGATACAGGGTTGGCACAGGTCGTTGCTGCCTTGGAAAAGGCAGGCGGTGCAATGATTATCACCGCCGACCACGGAAACTGTGAAGTGATGGTTGATCCGGCAACCGGTGGTGCACATACGGCGCACACGCTGAACCCAGTGCCCGTTGCGTTGGTTGGCGGACCTGAAGGGGCGCGATTGCGTCAAGGTCGATTGTCTGATCTGGCGCCGACGCTGCTTGACTTGATGAACCTGCCCAAACCGCCAGAAATGACCGGAGAAAGCCTATTGTCATGAGGCTGACCGCCCTTGCACTATTTTTGCTGTCAACCTTGCAGGCTCTGGCCCAGACTGACTCATCCCAGGCTGCACTTGAAGCCGCAGAGATGCTGGAACAGGCGTCTATCTCTCTGACTGAAGCCGAAGGTGCCCGGGATCGGGTGCGCGCGTTGACCGAAACGATACAGGCCTATGAGGCCGGGCTAAGCGCGATGCGGAATGGACTGCGCAAAGCTGCGACGCGCGAAGCGCAACTGAGCGCGCAACTGAGGGTGCGCGAAAAGGATGTCAGGCAATTGCTTGGCGTTTTGCAGACCATTGAAACGACCGCCCCGCCGGTGCTGATGTTGCACCCTTCAGGCCCATTGGGCGCGGCGCGGGCCGGAATGATACTGTCTGAGGTCACGCCTGGTCTCAACGCTAAAGCGCAAGCGCTGGCACAGGACCTGAACGAAGTTCAGACACTGCGCCTTCTGCAGCAAAGCGCCTCGGAAACTCTGACAGAAGGGCTGAGCGGTGTGCAAGAGGCCCGCACACGGTTGAGTGAAGCGATTGCCGACCGCACTGATTTGCCGCGTCGATTTGTTGAAGACCCGGTGCGCACGGCCATTCTGATATCATCCACCGAGACTCTGGATGGCTTCGCAAGCGGCCTGTCAGAAATCTCGGAAGGTGAGATCATGGAATCCGACGCTAGCGTCTTGGACCAGAAAGGGCAGATCGCTTTGCCAGTTCAAGGCGTCGTGCTTCGGAAGGCAGGTGAGCCGGACGCGACAGGGGTTACCCGCGCAGGTCTGGTTATCGGCACTCGTTCCCGTGCGCTTGTAACATCCCCAACCGCGGCCACGATCCGCTATCGCGGGCCATTGCTGGATCTGGGAAACCTGGTCATTCTGGAGCCGCAACCGGGCCTGTTGTTCGTGTTTTCGGGCTTGCAAGAGGTCTATGGTCACCCCGGGCAGGTGATCCCAAAAGGCACTCCGGTTGGTCTGATGCCGGGTGAAACGCCGGAAATCGGCGCAATATTGTCAACAAGCGGTGATGGCACTGGAACTGATCGCCCAGAAACGCTCTATATAGAGGTAAGAGAAGATAACAGCCCGGTGGACCCGGAAACGTGGTTTCGGACCGACAAGGATGGATAAACGAGTATGAAGAAATTTGTGATGGCCGGTATGGCCGGAACGGTGGCAGGCATTCTTGCTACAACGCAGATCGCAGGCCCCCTGCTGGCGCAAGAGGCCGTGAACAAGGCCAGCGTCTATGAACAGCTTGACCTGTTCGGTGACATTTTCGAGCGCATCCGTGCACAATATGTCGAAGAGGTTGAGCCCGAAGAACTGATCGAGGCTGCTATCGATGGCATGCTGACCTCTCTTGATCCGCACTCCAGTTATCTTTCGCCCGATGATGCCGAACAGATGCGCGTGCAGACTCGGGGCGAGTTCGGTGGGCTGGGCATTGAGGTCACGCAGGAAGACGGTTTTGTCAAAGTCGTGTCTCCCATAGATGACACACCCGCTGACGAGGCCGGGATCGAAGCCGGCGATTTCATCACACATGTGGATGGAGAAAGCATTCTGGGCCTGACGCTGGACAAAGCGGTGGATCTGATGCGTGGTCCGGTCGGCTCAGAGATTGTCATTACCGTCGTGCGCGAAGGCGAGCCTGATCCCTTCGATGTCACCATTATCCGTGACACGATCAAGCTGACCGCCGTTCGTGCGCGCACCGAAGGCACTAGCGTCGTCCTGCGCGTAACGACCTTCAATGATCAGACCTTCCCAAACCTGCAGGAAGGGTTGCGGGAACAGATCGAAGAAGCCGGTGGCATCGACAAGGTCAATGGTGTCGTATTGGACCTGCGCAACAACCCCGGCGGACTGTTGACACAGGCCATAAAAGTTTCGGATGCGTTCCTGAACGAAGGTGAAATCGTGTCGACCCGTGGACGGGACCCGGAAGAGGGTGAGCGGTTCAACGCTGCGCCCGGAGATCTGGCGGAAGGCAAACCCATTGTCGTGCTGATAAATGGCGGATCGGCTTCAGCGTCCGAAATCGTTGCCGGTGCCTTGCAGGATCATCGCCGCGCTATCGTCGTCGGCACCAAAAGCTTCGGCAAGGGGTCGGTTCAGACGGTGATGCCGCTGCGGGGTGATGGTGCGATGCGCCTGACCACGTCCCGGTATTACACCCCATCAGGGCGGTCGATTCAGGCTCTGGGTGTCAGCCCTGATATTATCGTGGAACAACCCCGCCCGGCGCCTGAACCGGAAGAGGAAGAAACCAACGCCCGTTCGCGGTCCGAGGCCGATCTGCGGGGCAGCCTCAACAATGACAGCCTGAGCGAAGATGAGATCCGCCAGATCGAAGAAGATCGCGCCAAGGCTGAGGCGACGGCTGAGTTGAGGGAAGAGGATTACCAGCTGGCCTATGCTATCGACATCCTGAAGGGGCTGTCGGCCTTCAACCCCAACGGGCCGTCACAGTAAACTGTAGGGGCTGCGCATGTCGCAGCCCTTTCTGACCGGCTTCAGCTTTCGATCCTGTGCAGTTTCTTTTCATCGAGAAGCAGCGCCAGAACGAGACCGACCGAGACCGATAAGGCTGAAAAGACGAAAGCCATACTCATCCCGCTGTCAAACGCTGCCGACAATGCCCGATGAACCGTCTCTGCTTCGCTGGATGACAACCGGCTGATAACCGCGTGGGCGGACGGCGTATCAAGTGTTCCGCCATTGATCGCCCGAAGCTCTGCTTCCGTCAACTTGATACCGGAAGCAACCACATACTGGCGAAGCTCAGACAGGCTGACGACGTACATAATGGCCGTGGCACACGCGACAGAAATTGCGCCATAAACCAGATGGGTCATAAAGCTCAGACCGCCGACCAGCCCAGCCCGTTCCGGCTTCACTGCACACATTGCAGCCGTGCCGGACGGTCCGACGGTCAGGGTTGCCCCCAGTCCGATCATCGCCATGCCGGGCAGGATACGAAAGTATCCCAGATCGCTGGGCATCACCACAATCGTCGCAGCCCCAATCGTGGCAATCAGGTACCCCCAAAACAGTAACCGCTTGGGGCCGAAATCATTGTAAAGCGTGCCTGAAACGACTGACCCCACCGCGAGCAACACGGTTAGCGGTGCCAACCCCAGTGCAGATTCAAACGTGGACCAGCCCAGCACCTTTTGCATGTATTGCGGGAAATACAGCAGCCCCACAAAAGCCGCGGACACGTTGAACATGTTCAGGCCAAGGGTGATGCGAAACTCGCGGTTTTGCATCATCTGCGGTAAAAGCAGTGGCTCTGTTACGCGTTGCTCGACTTTCGGGAACAGAATGAATAGCGCAGCGCTGATGAAAAAGAGCATCAACAACGGTACGGACGTCCACCCCCAATCCGCGCCCACATCCAGACCGTAAAGCAGAATTAATACGGCAAAGGACAATACACCCATTCCGGCGAGGTCGAGATGCTCACCCTGTTTGTGATGGGTTTCCCGTTCCATCAGGATCAGCGCGGTGGCCATCGAAATGCAGGAAAAGACGACATTGGCGAGGAAGAAGTACCGCCACTCTCCCAGGTTCACAGCCAGCCCGCTGATCATCGGGCCAAACACATTACCGGTCGTCACACCCGCCAGAATAAGCCCCATCACCAACGCCCGATGCTCAGGCTTCGACACCTTGGTTGCCCCGAACGCCAAAGTGCAAGGCCAGACGCATCCCGCGCCAATACCTTGCAACGCACGTGCAACGATCAGGAAGTCAAGGCTAGGCGAAACAAAGCACATGACCGAGGAAAACAGAAAGATCGACAAGCCAAAAAGCATCATCCTGCGGTGGCCATACATGTCGCCAAGCCGCCCGCCTGCGACCATGGTCATGGCAAAAAACAACGCATAGATGTTCAGAACCCATTGGGTGCTGGTGATATCGGCGTCAAAGCCGTTTTCGATTGCAGGCACCAGCATGAGGGCACCGGTAAAATCGATACCGATGCCAAATCCTGTCACCATCAACGCGATGACTTTGACAATGCTGCTGCGGTCCATGGCTGGGCACGATCCGTTTCGAATGCAACCATGATGCACGGAATCGGTGAAAAGGATAGAAAAAACAGGCCAGAACGGATCAGTAGCCGTCCCGGCAGATACGACGAAATGCGCGTTTCAGCATATCCAGCTCTGCACGCAACAAATCTACTTCGGCCCTGAGATCATCTGCTGCAGGCTCACCCGAGATTACCGTGAAGTGTCCCAGTTTTTCAGCATTAGCTGCGTCTGCAATGACGAACGTGTGCACGCCTTCGGATAGGGCGGCAACAGGCACCTGTATGCGTAAATCCCATCCGTCTTCTGCGGGCGACAGGTCAACATTGTTAAGGGTTTCGCCCTGGTAGCTGACCTCCAGAATCGGCTCACTGCTGGCTTGAATATGGCCTTGCCAGCTTCCGTTTTCGAACCGAATGAAGGTTAACGTGGTTTGCGTCATGTCTGATCTTCTCACAAGTCGGCGCGATGAAAACGGCAAAACGTAAGATCCCGCACCACTATGCGGTTCATCTCGGGCATTTCAAAAATCAGGTCCAGCCAGATTTTTTCGATCCTGCGCTCATTCAGGGGGAGGTGCGCCAGATCAAAATCCACCGCATTCGACGCCTCAGTGGGATCAAGGCTTCGCAACACTTGCTCCATATTGGGCCCGTGCTGAATGTTGAGGCGCGCGAACACGCTCGATGGCTTTTCACACTCGATCAGGGTTTCCACCCTCACAAGGTGCTCGCGTGTGAGGTTAACTGCTGCATCCTCAGGTAATTCGACCGAAACTGACAGAAAGGATCCTTCAAAGCTGAAAACCTCGACCACGAGACTGAACGGGGCCAGATCCCTGCCTTCCCTGTTGCGGACCTGCCGCACGGCAATTTCAGAATGCGGGCAATCGTGGAACAGGCTGACCTGCCTATCCAGAACGGCCTTTCGCGGGGCCGAAGCCACACCCGGTTGCGTCAGGGGGCCACGCCAAAGGTCGGGGCGACAGCTCCAGTCCGTCCCGAGGGGCTTGGAAAACTGCGTGGACCCAACCTTTGGCCGGATAAGGCGGCTGTCCGCCTGCTGAATCAAATGATCAAGATGCCGGCGCAAACCGCGGGCCTGGTCTCGTTGCAACCGCAAATCTGCCTGCGTGGCATACGGGGCCTGGTGCGCGGCCCGGCGCCAACGCCCCATAATCTTGCGATGAATATAGCGATCCAGAATCCTGCTCATGGCCACGTCGTCCGATAATGCCCGTCGTTAGTCAAGGAGAAGAGCATGAACAAACCCGCAATAACAAAATTGCTATCGAAAGCCTGCGGTTTTCTGTTGGGGTCGGACCATAATTTGGATAGGCGCGACGTGTTGGATATGAACTGGTCTATTCTTGCAATACACAGGGTCAGTGCTTACCGTCTGGTACCTGCAAAGTGGGTCACCCCAAAAACAGCCACGCAACAGTTTAGCTCATGACAAGGCCAGGTTATGGAGTCCACTTTATTTGCCTTCATTTGGAAACATTCGAAGAAACAGCAACTTGTTCTTCTTCTGCTGACAGTCTTGTCGTTCCCGTTTCTTTATGCCTCGCTGGAATTGCCCAAACAAATCATCAACGACGCAATCGGCGCGCCGGGTGACACGGTAACCATCTGGAATTTCACCGTGACGCAGGTGCAGTATCTGATGATACTGTGCATTGCATTCCTGGCGACGGTGATCGCAAGTGGTGTGATGAAGATGCGCATCAACACGATGAAGGGCATCCTTGCGGAACGCATGCTGCGGCGCCTGCGTTATACGTTGATCCAGCGCTCGATGCGGTTTCCGAAATCCTATTTCGCGACCACCAGCCAGGGTGAGCTGGTATCGATGATCACATCCGAGGCCGAACCGATGGGCGGCCTGATGGGGGATGCCATCGCACAGCCGGTTTTTCAGTTCGGCCAGATGATGACGATCGTCACATTCCTGTTCATGCAAAGTGTTTGGTTCGGACTTGCCAGTATCGCGCTGATCCCGCTTCAGGCCTGGCTGATCCCCAAGCTTCAGCGGCAGATCAATCTTCTGAACAAGGACCGCATTCAGGAAGTTCGACGTCTGAGCTCGGAGATCGGCGAAACTGCGGCGGGTATCAGCGATCTGCGTACCAATGGCGGTTGGCGCTATCGCCTGGCGCAATTCAGCCATCGGTTGGGGACCCTGTTCGAGATCCGCTTCAAGATCTACAACAAAAAATTCTTCATGAAGTTCCTCAACAATCTGATTACTCAGATAACGCCCTTTCTGTTTTATTCAGTGGGTGGATATCTGGCGATTACCGGTGAAGTGACCGTAGGCGCTCTGGTTGCTGCATTGGGTGCCTACAAGGATCTGAGCGGCCCATGGAAGGATCTGCTGACCTATTACAACCAGGTGCAGGACATGTCTTTGCGGTGGGAGATCGTCACCGAGAGATTTGCTCCGGATAACATGATACCGGAAGAGCTGTTCGAGGGTGAACCTGAAACCATCCCGCGTCTGACTGGCGATATCGAGCTGCGAAATGTGACGGTCCGCGATATTGATGGTAAAACCGTTCTAGAAGATCTCGATCTGACCATTCCACGTGGCGCGCGTGTCGCGATTCAGTCTTCACACGCGTCGGAGCGTAGTGCGTTGGGGCAGCTCCTGACACGTGAAGTGTTACCGGTGCAGGGCGAGGTGATCATGGCCGGACACAATCTACGTGGCCTGCATCAGTCCGTCATTGCGGCCCGGATCGGCTATGCCTATTCGCGCCCGTACCTGTTTGACGGGACGTTGGGCGATAACCTCATGATGCCCTTGCGGACGCACCCACGTCATGAAGCAGAAACGCTCAAAGCCCCGACACGGTGGCAGATCGAAGCTGTTCGTGCAGGCAATTCACCGGATTCTCTGGGCGATGAATGGATTGATCCGGGTCTCGCTGGCCTTGACGATATCGAAGACATACGTGACTGGTGGTTCCAGCTAGTGGAAGCGATGGGCATTGATGAGTTCATGTTCCGCCGCACATTGCGTACGCAGTTTGACCCCGAAATTCACCCGGTTCTGGCACAGGAAGTGGTCAATCTACGAGGGACAATCGCCAAGCGCCTGGCGGAAAAGGGGCTTGACCGCTATGTGTACCGGTTTGACCCCGATCGCTTCAACCCGGCAGTTCCGCTGGGCGGCAACCTGTTGTTCGCGGCACCATCCAGGGACATATCTCCGGACATTCTGGCAGGTGACGAACGGTTCGTTCAGATGCTCAGCGCCCATGATCTGGCTGACGACGTGATTAGTATCTCTCAGGCCGTTATGGATACGCTCAGCAAGACCTTCGGGAGGGACGGAGCGGATCACCCGCTTTTCCTAAGGCTTGGTATGTCCAAGGACATGTATCACAAATTGCTGGATATCGAAGAACGGCGCAAAGCCAAAGGTGATATGGCTGTGAGCGATCAGGAGCGTGCATTGCTATTGACGGTGCCGTTCCTGTTGACGGCAGAACAGATCGGTCCGGACTTTCCGGACGAGTACAAGGAAAAGATTCTTGCCATTCGCAAAGGTCAGGCCAAGCGGCTGCGGGATGCGATGGGTGGTATGTTCATAACGGTTGCGCCGGATATCTATGTGCCACGCCTGACAGTATTGGAAAATGCGATCTACGGCCGGGTGTCTTTGATGGCAGGTGCACATGCAGACGACATAGAAGACGTCGTGGCCGAAGCCATGAACGAAGCCGGCTTGCGACGCCGGGCAGCGGCCATCATTTATGATCTGCCAACGGGTCTGGGCGGGAACAATCTGCCGACCGTCTTTCAGGAACGTGCCGCTTTCTCTCGCGCCGGTATCAAGCGTCCTGACATCCTGATTTTGGATAAGGCTCTGGCAAGTCACGATTCTGAAAGCCGACTGCGCACCCGCCTGAAGCTACGGGAGTTGCTGCCGGATTCCATTATGATCTTTATGGAAGATCACTTTGCACATCCCGAAGCTTATGATTTGTTTGTGGAAATCAAAGAAGGTCGTATCGACGGAGTATCACGCACTTCTTCAACAAAAGAAGACAGCACTTCGGACGACCTGAGCCGAAAGCTTGAAATCCTATCCGCCACTGAGTTGTTTTCCGGCGTGGACGGTCGCAACCAGCGACTGCTGGCCTTCTCAGCGCAATGGTACGAGGCTGCAGCTGGGCAAGTCATCTTCTCGCGTGGTCAGGCACCGGACGCGGCGTATCTGTGCATCTCAGGTCGGGCCAGACTGGACTGGCCTGCGGATGATGGAACAAAACGCCCAATCTCGATCATCGAGCCCGGGCGTCTGATCGGTGATCTATCCATCATTACAGGAGAACCCAGACAACTGGATCTGGTCGCCATCGAAGACTGTAGTTTCCTGCGTATCGGTGCAGAGGAACTGCGTGCCGTGGTCGAAAGCGACGCTTCGGTTGCAACACAATTGCTGCAGACTGTCGCGGGGTATCTGACTACGCTGTCCACAAGAATCAACGCAGCACAGAACCCTGAGGAGCTGCTCCCTGCCATTGCGGATCAGGTGACTCCGGAAAGCACGGATAAAAATGCCTAAAGCATATACCGCTCATAGCAATTTGGTCGAAACGGCACGCGCCAAACCGGAAATCTGGCGCCTGTTGCTGGGGCTCTTGCTGGTTGCAGTGCTGGTCAGCGTTCTGAATATCGTGTTTTTTACCGTGATCGCCGGGATGGGGCCGGAAAGCTGGGCGCAGACGCTTTTGATGGGCAGTTCACCCCTCGAGCTGCTGTTGCTGTTGGCCAGTTTCGGTTTCATCATTCTAGGCGTGGCAGTCGCCGCGCGGCAAGTTCAGCAAAGGTCTTTGGCGTCTATCATCGGCGGGTACCGATTGGCAGCGGGGCAATTCCTGAAAGTGTTGAAAGCACTTCTTATTTTGGGTGTGGTCGGGTTCTTGTTGCCGCCTTATGGCTTCGGCGGATCTCTATCGCAGAACCTGCCATTGTCGACCTGGCTTCTTCTGTTGCCGGTTTCGGCGTTGGTTGTTCTGGTACAGACCAGCGCCGAAGAACTATTGTTCAGAGGGTATATCCAGCAAACTCTGGCAGCCAGATTCCAATCTCCTGTCATCTGGATGGGGGTACCCTCAATCCTTTTTGCCGTTGGACATTACACGCCCGACATGGCTGGCGACAATGCGCTGCTGATTGCGCTATGGGCTTGCGTTTTCGGTCTGTTGACGTCGGACCTGACGGCCCGGGCTGGAACACTGGGACCTGCTATTGCGTTGCATTTTTTCAACAACATCATTGCGTTGCTGTTCATCTCGTTGCCTGACAACCTGAACGGGCTGGCCCTGTTTACCCTTCCGTTCGACGCATCTGACGCCGAGCAGCTTCGTCCCTGGCTTCTGGTGGACCTGGCTGTGATGTTCGTTTGCTGGCTGGCCGCGCGACTTGCGCTCAGGCGTTGATTGCAATTCCTTCCGTGGCGTCCTATTTGACGTCAACACCGCACAAGCCAAGGTTCCGACATGAACTGGATCACAAACTACGTCCGCCCCCGGATCAACTCGATCTTCTCACGCCGCGAAGTGCCCGAAAACCTCTGGCACAAATGCGACGAATGCGGAACGATGCTGTTCCATCGCGAGTTGGCGGAAAACCAGAATGTCTGCACACAGTGTGACCACCATATGGCGATCACGCCGCGTGAACGGTTCAAGCACTTGTTTGACGGCGGAGTCTTTGCCGAGGTTGAGGTGCCCACCCCAAAAGACGACCCGTTGCAATTCCGCGATCAGAAGAAATATCCCGACCGCATGAAAGCAGCGCAGAAAAAGACCGGCGAAAAGGAAGCCATGCTGGTCGCCTTGGGTGAAATTGGCCGCACCCCAATCGTGGCCGCAGCCCAGGACTTTTCGTTCATGGGCGGATCGATGGGGATGTATGTCGGCAACGCGATCATCTCTGCCGCGCAGGAAGCGGTAAAACTCAAGCGTCCTCTGATCCTTTTCTCGGCTGCCGGTGGGGCCCGTATGCAGGAAGGCATCCTCAGCCTGATGCAGATGCCGCGCACCACTGTGGCAGTTGAGATGCTGAAAGAAGCCAACCTGCCATATATCGTTGTTCTGACTCATCCGACGACTGGCGGGGTCACTGCATCTTATGCGATGCTGGGCGATGTCCACATCTCGGAACCCAATGCGCTGATCTGCTTTGCCGGACCTCGCGTGATCGAGCAGACGATTCGCGAAAAACTACCCGAAGGCTTTCAGCGCGCCGAATACCTGCTGGATCACGGTATGCTGGACCGTGTCACCAAACGTACCGAATTGCGTGACGAGTTGATCACCATCACGCGCATGCTGATGAAGCTGCACCCTGCGATCAAGGGTGATCTACCCGCACCGGAACCAGCCGACGCAATCGAGGCCCCAGTGGAAGAGACAGATCCAAAATGAAGGCCAAGACGTCTGACGCCATCCTCGACCGGATGATGGCGCTGCATCCCAAGATCATTGATCTGACCTTGGACCGCGTTTGGCGTTTGCTGGCGGCGCTGGACAATCCTCAACTTAAACTGCCGCCGGTCATTCATATTGCCGGCACCAACGGCAAGGGCTCGACTCAGGCGATGATCAGAGCGGGGCTTGAGGGGGCAGGACGCTCGGTACACGCTTATACGTCGCCGCACCTGGCACGATTTCATGAACGCATTCGATTGGCCGGAGAGCTGATCTCGGAAACAGAACTGACGGCGGTTCTGGATGAATGCTACGCTACCAACGGCGGTGAAAACATCACCTATTTTGAGATCACCACATGTGCTGCCCTGCTGGCCTTTACCCGTGCCAAAGCAGATTACACACTGCTCGAGGTCGGGCTGGGCGGGCGTCTGGACGCTACAAACGTGATCGAAAACCCGACCGTCACAGTTATTACACCCGTATCCATCGATCATGAACAATTCCTGGGTGATACCTTGGGCAAGATCGCGGCGGAAAAAGCGGGTATAATCAAGCCCGGCGTTCCGTGCATTGTCGGCCCACAACAGGACGAAGCGCTTGAGGTCATCGAGTACAACGCCGCCCGTTTGGGTGCGCCTTTGCTGGTCCATGGGCAGCACTGGCATGTGCAGGAAGAAAACGGGCGCCTGATCTATCAGGACGAAACAGGTTTACGCGATGTGCCTCTGCCCAACCTTCTGGGCGCGCACCAGGTTCAGAACGCCGGCGCAGCGTTGGCAGTTCTACGTCACCTGGACATGGGCGACAACGCATACGAAGCCGCTGTCACCAAAGCCGAATGGCCGGCACGCATGCAGCGTCTGAAATCCGGCCCGCTCGTAGATCAGGCCCCGCAGGCCGAGCTTTGGCTGGACGGTGGTCATAACGCCGCCGCAGGTGTCGCGTTGGCGGATGTGTTGACGAATCTGCCACTAAAACCGACCCACATGATTTGCGGCATGCTCAACACCAAGGATGTGACCGGGTATCTCGCACCTCTTGCTGAGAAGGCCGCAAGCCTTACAGCCGTCTCCATTCCGGGCGAAGCGGCGACGCTTAGTGCAGAAGAAACCGCTGCGGCTGCGACCAAGGTCAACCTGCCCGCATCCACCGCAGACAGCGTAGCGGACGCATTGAAAGTGATCACGGACAATGACCCACAGGCGCGTGTTCTGATCTGCGGTTCGCTTTATCTGGCCGGAAAAATTCTGCAAGAAAACGCGTAGGCGCGTTCCAGCCCCTTGACCTGGCTGACATAGTCTTGGGTGGGGCACGCGATACGGGCGGATCAGCGCCTAAGTTGCCCCCAATCCTGATCCTGCATTTCCCGCAGGCGCGATGCGGTGCGTTCAAACTCGAATGTCCCTTCGCCTTCGACATACAGCATCTCGGGTTCGGCCGCGGCCGAGCAGATCAATCGCACCCTGGCTTCGTAGAGCGCATCGATCAGGGTGACAAAACGCTTGGCCTCGTTGAAATTGTTCCGCGACAGGCGCGGGATATCCTCAAGCACCAGCACCTTCACTTCTTCCGCAATCGCCAGATAATCCCCCGGTCCCAGCATGCGCCCACACAGGTCATAAAATGAAGCCCGGGCCACTCCGTTGCGAAAGGCTGGCAGTTCAACGGCACGGCCTTTGACTTGCAATAAAAGCGGTTCTGCGGGTCCACCGGCAAGATCTGTCCAGACCTCTCTGATTTTCTGCCGGGCTTCTGGGCCAATCGGTGTGAAGTAGACCGGGGCACCCTCCAACCTGTTTTGCCGGTAATCCGTGGGTGACACCAATTCCCACACCTGCGACTGCTCTTTGATATGCGCGATGAAAGGCAGGAACAGCTGCCGGTTCAGCCCATCCTTGTACAGATCGTCGGGATGCCTGTTCGACGTGGTTACAACGACTACGCCGCCCTCGTGCAGCAAGTCAAACAGCCGCCCGACAATCATTGCGTCCGTAATGTCGGTGATCTGCATTTCGTCAAATGCGAGCAAGCGAACTGAATTGACCACCTCTTTCGCCACTGGTGCCAGGGCATCCTCGACATTTTGTTGTCGTGCCTTGTGCATTCCAGCATGGATTTCCTGCATGAAAGCATGAAAATGCACACGTCGTGCGGGGATGTCGCTCAGCGTACCGACGAACATATCCATCAGCATCGATTTTCCACGCCCGACACCGCCCCATAGATACAGTCCTCTGGGGGGCGGAGGTGCCTTGCGGAAGAACCCGCGTTTGACCGGCTCGGACAAAGCGGCTCGGATACGTTCGAATTGAGGCAGAACGGCCTCTTGCGCGTCGTCGCGTGTCAGGGTTCCATCCGCGATGCGGGCCTCGTAGAGCGAAATTAGATCCGTCATGAATCTGAGCCTTACCCGTCACCTCGCCTGTTGAAAAGAAGCCATTTTTGGCGACACATCAATTTTGTATATCCGTGACCGCAAATCTGCTGAATTGACGCTGACACCAAAACTAATACGGTCCTTCGGACGCAATGCCTGAGGTCCCATGCCCCAATACGCCCGCTTGTTGAATCCGATCCTGATCGTCGGATGCATCATCGTCACGGTCAGTTTCGCCGTGCGCGCCTCTTTCGGCTTATTCCAGATTCCGATAGCGGATGAGTTCGGCTGGCTGCGGACCGATTTCTCAATGGCGATTGCAATTCAGAACCTGGCTTGGGGTATCGGACAGCCGATCTTTGCCGCTATTGCCGAAAAGGTAGGCGACCGACGAGCCATCATTCTTGGCGCTCTCACCTACGCGGCCGGCATGGTGCTGACAGCGTGGTCTGTCACACCGTTCGAACATCAGATGTATGCGTGGCTGGTGGGTTTCGGTATCGCCGGGACCGGGTTTGGTGTGGTTCTGGCGGTCGTCGGTCGCGCGTCTGCCGACGAAAACCGGTCCATGTCGCTTGCCATCGTTACCGCCGCGGGCAGCTTTGGGCAGGTTGTGGGGGCGCCAACGGCGGAATGGCTGCTGTCATTCTTGCCATGGCAACACGTCTTTGTCGTGTTCGCCGTGGCGATTCTTGCGCTTGTGTTGACCTTGCCCTTTATGCGCGCACCACAGACGATCTTGAAGGCTGAGCTGGAAGAAAGCATGAGCGAGATACTGGGCAAGGCGTTCCGCGATCCTTCCTACGCTCTCATTTTTCTGGGGTTTTTCAGCTGCGGATATCAACTGGGCTTCATCACCGCGCATTTCCCGGCTTTCGTAACCGAGATGTGCGGGCCAATCCAGCCCGGAGGTGTACTGCATTCCATCGGTATCACCTCCACATCGGCGCTTGGTGCGGTGTCGATTTCATTGATCGGTCTGGCCAATATCGGCGGTACGCTTCTAGCAGGTTGGGCCGGCAATCACTTTCACAAGAAATACCTTCTGGCCGCAGTCTATACGGGCCGGACGATTGCCGCGGCATTGTTCATCCTGTTCCCGATCACACCACTTACGGTCATCGTATTCTCGTTGATGATGGGATCTCTTTGGCTGGCTACCGTGCCGCTGACTTCGGGTCTCGTCGCGCATCTTTACGGTCTGCGCTATATGGGCACGCTCTATGGTTTTATCTTCCTGAGCCACCAGATCGGCAGCTTCCTGGGCGTCTGGCTTGGCGGTCGCATGTATGACCAGTATGGCGACTACAACATGGTTTGGTGGATCGGGGTCGCGATCGGTGCCTTCAGCGCGATAGTACACCTGCCGATCCGTGAAGACCGATCCGCAGTTCCTGCCTGAGGCACATCGGTACACCACAGGCAGGGAAACAATCGGGCAAAGGCGTTACCGAAGTTCGGCTTCGGTGTTGCCGCCATCCACCGTCACGACATGACCGGTGGTGCGTTCCATCAGCGCCAATGCAACAAAGGCATTTGCGACGTGCTTTGCCTCGACTTCGCGGCCCAGCAGGTTGCCTGACATATAGGTCTCCTCGGAAACGCCACGTGCGGCAGCGCGTTCCTGAATGAACCCATCCGTCAGCAGGCCAGACCGAATTCGGTCTGCATTCACCCCATTCACACGGATTCCATATTCGGCCAATTCAAGTGTCAACTGGCGCAACAGGAACAGGGTGGCGGCTTTTGGCGTGCCATAGGCCCCCATGTTCCGGCCCGGGTTGATCGCCTGTTTCGAGATATTGAACAGGATCTGACCGCCGCGGCCCTGAGCTTGCATAACTCGGGCTGCCTGTGTCGCAAACGCCTTGTGCGCGAAGAAATTCAGTTCAAAAGCAGCACGGAATTCCTCTTCGCCAAGATCCAGCAATGCGCCCGAGGTCGCGGCCCCGGCATTTGACACCATTACATCGAGCCCACCAAACCGGTGTATCACCGCGGCTATTGCGGCATCCGCGGCGCCTCTTTCGGTTACGTCGCAAGCGTATGTCGAATGCCATGTGCCAAGGGTCGATTTGGCCTCGGCCAACGCGCCTTCATCACGATCCACCAGAACGACATTTGCACCGGCATCAGCAAAGGCCTTGGCGGTCGCCAGACCTATCGCCCCTGCACCGCCAGTCACCATCACGATCTTACCCTGAAGCGGAGGTGGTGAGCTTTTGCCCAGCTTCGCCTGCTCCAGCGACCAGTATTCACAATCAAAGCGATCTTTTTCATTGATAGGGAAAAACCCGCCCGCGTCTTCGCCCACTGATCGGACTCGCAGGTTTTGCTCCGCAAGATCCGCCGCTGTCGAGGCAGCCTTCGCGTTTGGGCCTATTCCAATGATCCCAACACCCTCGATCCAAGCATGCTTGGGGTCTTGGGACAGCAGTTTCTTGGGCTCGTCGGCCTGCGGGGCCTGCCGTTCAAAATATTCCCGATAGTCTTTGGCAAACTCTGCGACCTTCGCCTTGATCCGCGCCCGGCCCCCAGACAAATCCGATGCTCGCAATATAAGCGGGCAGCCTTTTGTCCGTAATACATGATCCGGCGACGCCATGCCTCGCTGGGCCAATGAATCAATATCCGGACGATCAAAAAACTGCATGACATCCGGCCCGTTGCGGAGGTCAAAAACCGGCATCGGGTCATCCCGTTGGGCTGCAACTTCGGCAATGACCCCGCGCAGGATCGGCAATACCTCAAGATTCTCAGCCGGATCGCGACGGCCAATTGTCGTCAGGTCCTTCATTCCGAAATAGGCAGCGACTTCGTTGGTATGGGCCACGATCCGGTCATAGCTTTCCTGCGCCGTCGCGCCGAACGTAAAATGCCCATGCTGAAGCAGCAGAAGTCCTTCGACATTCGGGTTTTTGTCAAACACCTCGGCCGCCTTTTTGGCCAGCCCAAAGCCAGGCATGATATAGGGTACAATGCCCAATCGGTCACCAAAAATCTCGCGGCAAACCTCCTCGGAGTTTGGCAGATTGGCGAGCACCAGAAAGGGTGTCGCGTGCGTATGATCCACATATTTGTGCGGCAGAAACGCATGCAACAGTGTTTCTACAGAGGGGTTCGGTGAGCCCGAGTCCAGCAGATTGGCGCGCTGAACATTGACCATCTGCGCATCTGAAAGGTGGTCCAGCGCGCGCAGTTTCATCAAAGGATCAAGCCAAACACCTGGCAGGCCCGGCGCCTCGATGCTGTCCAGATCCCACCCAGACCCCTTGACATGCAGAACACGCCGCGGATCGCCGAACAGATCAGGGCGTTCCAGCTTGACTGACGTGTTGCCTCCACCATGCATCAGAAGGTCCGGGTTCTGACCGATCAGCCGCGAGGTGTAGACACGTTCGCCCAGTTCCTGATCTGCGGGATCTGTTCCGGCCTGAACCCGCCATTTTCGTGCCTCATCGGCCCTGTACCAGTTTTCAATCATCATTCATTCTCAGCAAGTTAAGCGGGTGCATGATCCGCGGGGGCGATTGCACAATTCAGGACTGCGCTAAACAAAGTATTAACCAGCCCGTTCGGGAAACAACCGGGCAAGCCCGTCGGCAGAAGCCTCGCTGATGCCGCGCTCGGTGATAAGCCCCGTCACCAGACGGTTTGGTGTGACATCAAAGGCAGGATTGCCACCTTCTGTGCCATTTGGCGTCACGCGTACGTCCGAGATATTCCCCTGCCCATCAACCCCCATGACATGGGTTACTTCCCTTGCGTCACGTTCCTCGATCGGGATTTCGGCCACACCGTCGCGAACTGTCCAGTCAATCGTAGGAGAGGGCAGGGCGACGTAAAATGGCACACCGTTGTCACGTGCAGCCAAAGCTTTCAGATAAGTCCCGATCTTGTTGCAAACATCACCTTGGGCCGTGGTTCGGTCTGTGCCCGTAATCACCAAATCAACCAAGCCGTGCTGCATCAAATGACCGCCGGCATTGTCCACGATGTAACGATGGGGAATGCCATGCTCACCCAATTCCCAGGAGGTCAGTGCGCCCTGGTTGCGCGGTCTGGTTTCATCCACCCAGACTTGCAGGGGGATACCCGCGTCATGCGCGTGATACATCGGGCTTGTCGCGGTGCCCCAGTCCACAGTCGCCAGCCATCCCGCGTTGCAATGGGTCAACAGCCGTACCGGCTCACCGGCGGGTTTTCGGGCGGCGATGTCCTTGATCAGTTCCAGCCCGTGCCGGCCAATCGAGGCATTGATTTCAACATCTTCGTCCGCGATCTCTTGCGCCAACGCCCAGGCCCGCTCGGCCCGCTCACCCGGAGCAAGTGGCATCAGCGCTTCTCGGCATCTGTCCAATGCCCAGCGCAGGTTGATTGCGGTGGGTCGGGTTGTGTGCAGAACGTCATACGCAGCGTCGAAGGAAGCTTCCGAACTGTCCCGAGACATCTGCTCGGCAATTCCAAACGCAGCGGTCGCACCAATCAGGGGCGCACCCCTGACCCACATATCCCGTATCGCAGCCGCGAATTCATCCAGCGTTTTCAGGGTTACGACCCGAAAATCATGCGGCAACCATCGTTGGTCGATGATCCGAACCTCACCTGCCGGTTTGTCCCACCAAATCGACCGGTAATGGGTGCCCTGTACTTTCATAATGCAGTCTCCGTATTCGAATGGCCTGGCCAGAATTCAATTACAGGGTGCTTTCTTATGAAGAACTTGTAAACGGGCGTTTCTGATTTCGCGTCAGTAATTTGGGCAGGCCGCCGCCTTGGCTATCCCCGTCTGGCGGCACGTAATTCCCGTTCCAGGGCGTCCAGAAATCGCGAGCGGTCTGCCTTGCCGAACGGTCGACCACCACCGCCGGTTCCCAACGGATTGGCCGCGCGCAGATCGGCCATCAAATCACGCATGGCCAGTTGCTGACCAATATTCGCCGCGGTGAAGGTTTCACCGTTCGGGCGCAGCACGCGCGCACCCGCTTCGACGCATTTTGCAGCCAAAGGGATGTCGGACGTAATGACGACATCCCCCGCTCCACAGCGTTCGGCAATCCATTTGTCGGCCTCATCGGCGCCTTCGGAAACGACAATGACCTGCACCAGCGGGTTGGCCGATGGTCGAAGACCACCATTAGACACCAGCGCCATCGACACTTTGTGTCGCGTTGCGACCCGTTCGGCCTCGGCCTTTACTGGACAGGCATCGCCATCGACGTACAGCGTCGTCACGCTTTCTTCGCCTCTTTCTTTGCCGGTTCCGCGGGTTTCTTTTTTACCTTGAATTCCTCTGGTATGGGCATTCGGTTGAACGCATCCAGGCCCGCAATTTTGTAAGCTTCGGCAAGTGTCGGGTAGTTGAACGTGTTCTGAACGAAGTAGTCCACTGTGCCTTTCAGGTTCAGCACGGCCTGCGCGATGTGAATCAGTTCAGTCGCGCCTTCACCGACGATCTGAACGCCCAGCACCCTGCGGGTCTTTAGCGAGAACAGCATCTTCAACATGCCGTGTTCCAGCCCCATGATATGCCCGCGTGACGTCTCGCGGAACCGTGCCACACCGACCTCGTAGGGTATGTTGCGCTCCTGCAATTCTTCTTCTGACATTCCGCAGGTTGAGATTTCGGGCACTGAATAGATGCCGTACGGATACCACGGGCTTTCCGGCAGCGTGGGCGTCTCGAGCGCATGACAGGCAGCCACTCGCCCCTGTTGCAAAGAAGTTGACGCCAGTGACGGATGTCCGATCACATCGCCTGTGGCATAGATATGCGGCACAGCCGTTTGATAGGTCTTGCGGTCGACCTTGATCCGGTTGCGGTGGTCCGTCTCCAGCCCGACGGCATCCAGATTGAGTTTGGACGTCGCTCCCATGCGCCCGGCCGCGAACAGAAGCATTTCAGCACGAACGTGGCGACCGTTGTCGAGGGTCACTTCCACATGTTCGCCGGCGTCTTCAATCTTCTCGACAGCCGAGCCCAAACGCAGGTCGACACCGTTTTCCCGAATCTGGTGGGTGAAGTCGTGGATCAACCGGCTGTCGATGAAATCCAAAAACGTGTCGCGGGGTTCAATCAACGTGACGCGGACGTCCAGTGCCGAAAACATTGTGGCGTATTCCACGCCAATGACCCCGGCACCGATGACAACCAGCGAGCGCGGAATCTCTGCCATTTCCAGAAATTCGTCACCATCGACCACGGTTTTGCCGTTGAACGGAACATAATCCGGGCGATAGGTTTTCGTGCCTGTCGCAATCAGGAACTTCGCGGCCGTCACTCGCGTTGTTTCTCCGGCATCGGTTGCGACTTTTACTTCTTGCGGTCCAACAAACCTGGCCAAACCGTCCAGAGTTTCGACGTGGTTCCGGTTGAACTGATGCTCCAAGACGTCGACCTCATGGTCGAGGGTCATATGCAGGCGGGCTTTCAGATCCTCTGCACGAATCTGATCCTTTACCCGGTAGGAACGCCCATAAAAGCTGCGCTCGCGCCAGCCCGACAGGTTCAGCACCGTTTCGCGCAGGGTCTTGGACGGAATTGTACCGGTATGGACAGAGACGCCACCAAAACGGTCCTTGCGATCGATGACCAACACACGCCGTTTCAGTTTGCCTGCCTGAATTGCCGCAGAACGCCCTGAAGGTCCTGACCCGATGATGATCAGGTCGTAATCGTATTTGTTCATCCCTCAGTCTCCGTACAGTGCCTCGGCATGGAAGATGATGTGATCTTCCATAAACGTGGACACAAAGAAGTACGAATGATCGTAACCCGGCTGGAAGCGATATGTCGCTTGCTGGCGACGTTCGGCGATGGCTTGCGCCAAAGCTTCGGGACGCAGAAGATCCATGAACTGATCGTTTGCACCGGTGTCGATCAGGATCGGACCGTCGAAACCGGTTTTCTTCATCAACAAAGACGCATCGTGTTTTGCCCAAAGCGCTTCGTCGTCACCGAGATAGGCGCTCAGCTGTTTGCGGCCCCAATTCGCTCCGGTCGGGTTCGAGATCGGCGCAAAGGCTGACACCGAACGGAAGCGTCCGGGCAGGTTCAAGGCAAGTGTCAGGGCGCCGTGCCCCCCCATGGAATGGCCCGTAATGGCCTGGCGTTCGCTGTCGATGGCGAAGTTTTCGAACAGCAGAGCGGGCAGCTCTTCGGCAACATAGTCCCACATCCGGAAATGCGGTGCCCAAGGTTCCTGTGTCGCGTTCACATAGAACCCTGCGCCCTGACCCAGATCGTAATCTTCGTGATCCGCGACGCCTTCACCGCGCGGCGACGTATCCGGAAACATCACGGCGATCCCTTGTTCCGCAGCCCACGCCTGAGCCCCGGCTTTGGTCATCGCGTTTTCATGGGTGCAGGTCAATCCTGACAAATACCAAAGAACCGGAACCGGCCCGTCCTTAGCCTCGGCTGGAAGAAACAGGCCAAAAGTCATGTCACACTTGCACGACGAGGACGCGTGGCGGTACACGCCCTGCACACCGCCAAAACAGGCATTTTCCGAAAGGGTTTCCATCAGGCACCGTCCTTATTTTAGAGTCGCAACATGGCTAACGATCAGCAGACCCGGCGTAAAGTCTGCGCGCCTTCGTTGAGAGATTTTTTCGAAAAGGTGAAAGTCAGAATGCGCCCATCCAGGCGATCACCATTGGCACGGTGAGAATACTGACGATTGTGGATAGAAGGATTGCGGCTGACGCGCGATGCGGGGCGATTCCATAATGCGCGGCCAGCATGTAAACATTGCCCGCAACAGGCAAAGCGGCTGCTGCGATGGCAACAGTTGCCGGAAAAGTTTCAATCGGTATCAGCCACAACAGAGCGACCGCAACGCAGGCCGGGTGGATCACCAGTTTGCAAAAGCTTAACCAAGCGGCGATCTGGACACGTTCAGCCGACTTGCTTGCCAACGATGCGCCAATAGCGAACAATGCTCCGGGAGTTGCGGCACCACCGAGAATGGTCAGAAAATCGCCAAGAGGTTCAGGGACAGGTATTTGCAGCCAGGACCAGACGAGGCCGGCTGAGATGGATACGATCATGGGATTCCTGACCAAACCCATTCCGATCAGCTTGAACGTGGCCGGAGTCAGCTTTCCGTCACGGCCGCCATTGATCAAGATCACGATAAGGGATGAAAACACCACCAAATCGACGGTCAGGACCAGCATCACGGGCCCAATCGCAGCCTCAGAGAACAAAAGAGCAAGCATGGGAAGTCCCAGAAACCCGACATTGCCGATGGCCGCGCACTGAGCTTCGACCGCGGCGGTCGGAATGTCGAGCCCACGCAGCCACGCGACGACCGTCGCCAGCACATATACAATCACGGTTCCCAGCAGATATCCAAGGATGAGCCGGGCATTGAAAATCTCGGCAAAGGGTAGGGTGGCTGCAAAGCGAAACAGCATCGCCGAAAGCGCAAAATAAAAGACGAACTTGGTCAGATATGCCGTGGCTTTAGCCGTGAAAAACCGTGTGCGCCCCGCCCAAAAGCCCAGGCCGATAATCGCGAAAAACGGAAGGGTGCGCAGAAAGATGTCGACCATGGGCCAAGTCCTAGCACGGTTTGAACTCGCTGCAAGTACCAGACATCAAAGCAACTGCACCGTCGGATTCGCTGAAGTATCCGAGAATCGTTGTATCTAAACCGAACGGTTTATAAGCTGGTGTAGTTATCGATCAAGGAGACGACATGACCCAGACCGCCACCATCCTGCGCACCGGCCGAAAATTCGACCAGGTTCTGCGCGGGGCCCGAGAGGTTTTCATGGCGGACGGGTTTGAAGGTGCAAGTGTAGATGACATCGCCCGCGCGGCTGGCGTGTCAAAAGCAACGCTATACAGCTACTTCCCTGATAAGCGCCTTTTGTTCATGGAAGTTGCCCAAACAGAATGCTGCCTGATGGCCGAGCGGGTCATCTCGATGATCGACGAAACCAAACCTGCTCGTGAAGTGCTTCAGATCACGGCGACACAGCTGACCAGTTTTCTTGTGTCAGATTTCGCGCAACAGGTATTCAGGATCTGCGTTGCCGAACGCGACAGGTTCCCCGAACTAGGTCGCGCTTTCTATGAGGCTGGGCCACAAAATGGCCAGCGACAGATGGCCGAGTACCTGGAAAAGGCCGTGGCCAAAGGCGAATTGGCCATTGAAGATGTACATATCGCCGCCGAGCAGTTTTCCGAACTGTGCAAAGTGCGGATCTGGACCCGGGCAGCTTTCGGCATTCAGAACACTTTCACCCAGGATGAAATAGATCAGGTCGCTGCTCAGGCCGTTGACATGTTTCTTGCTCGTTATGGGGTGTAACCCACCAAAGGGATGGCCCGCGCCCGGAACAGGGGCGCAGACCATCGCTCACACACCCAAACACTCGATACACAACAGTTTAAAGCTATAAGTCTTGTAAAACCGTTTACTCGATAAACGTTTGGGCCAGACACTCGCTGATAGGCTGTGCCGGATACGCAATCACTGCGCGTTCGTCTGTGCTTGCGAACAGGTCTGCGGGCATACCGGGGACCAACCCCAAAGCCGCCACAGCAACGGATTGCTTTTCATCCACTTCGACCCGGGCTTTTGAAAGATCCCGCAGGTATGTTCACTTTCCAATGTGTTAGCCGAGATATCAAAGATAACACCTCGGGCCTCGGGCACATCGGCCTGCGCGAAAGGGGACAAACTGACTTGCCCCAGAAACGTCCCTCGTTCTGATGTAGAGTTTGTTTAGCTTTGGAAGGCGCAAATGAATGCGAAAAGCTGTTTCACGAAAGCCCGGATCATTGGGATGGACCCGTCACGCTTTCGTGCCGCTCCGATTGCTTGCTATTGCAGCCTTTGCATCGAAGGCCAAAGGGCTTTTCCAGCCGAGGGCCGAGTGCCTGCGTCGTGGATTGTAGAAGCCGTTGAAATATTCGAAGATTGCGATCTCGGTGTCTTTACACGTTTTCCAGTATTGCTGCCACAACAACTCAGCTTTGATCGCCTTGAAGAAGGTTTCGACCATTGCCCGGCAGGCTCATGTATAGCATTCTTTCCAGAGGCGGGCGGCGTTATCATAGCATTAGCTGGTTCTGGCTGAGCGGACGATCGCGGTAGCCGCGATACCCTCTTGGACTGACATCCATGATCTGGCACAGCCGCTCGACAGGGAGGATGTCGGAGGTCTTGACGATGAAAGCAAACCTCATTTGCTTTACTCCGCAAAGAACTGGGTGGCAATTTTCAGCTCCTCTCCTTCTTAAGCATGCGGTTCTCTTTCCGCAGTTCCGCGACCTTGCGCTCGAGATCAGACTGGGCGGATGGCTTCTCAGGATTGCGCCGATCCTGCTGGATCAAACGGCTCAGCGTCGAGAAGCCAATACCAAAATCTGTTGCAACCTGCTTTCGCGGCAGGCCGCTGGTTAACCTTACCCGCACTGCCTCCGCGCAAAACCCCGGGACAGGGCCAGATAGGCTGGCTTTAGGATCGAAATGTCATCTTTCGGAAGGGTCAAAGGGGCTATGACGGCAGTAAGGAAGGTGTGTTCAAAACAGTAAGGTTTTTCACCACCATCAAAACCTGTTCAGCGCGTTGGCCTCAATACGTGGTGCGCATCTGGTATCCCTGATGGAAAGTCATGCGCACGAATGTAACCGGATCGCTGCGAAACCAGGTCGTGCGTTCCAATCGAAACAACGGTGTGCCGGGCGGTACCGCCAGGAACTCCTGCAAATGCCCTGTTGCCGGGACGGCCGAGAAGGCAATTTCAGCGTTTGAAAACGGCACCTCGGACAGCAGCCATTCATTCGGCCCGGTGGTCAGGAAATCTTCGTCGAGAACCTGAGGCACGGTGCTGACGTTGATCCAGCGTTCCTCGAACTGAAACGGACGGTTGTCGGCGTGGTGCATACATTGCAAATGGACGACCTGCGCGCCTTCGGGAATGCTCAGCTTTGCCTGTAACCACGCGGGGCAGTCGATCAGTGTTCGGCTGACCAAAGCATAGCGGTATTCGGCATTCATTTCTTCTATTGTCTGCCGAACGACAGTGATTGGCAGCTTCGCCTGCTTTACCGGCGTGGTCACAACACGCGTGCCACCCTTACGTTTGCGGGTGACAATGCCCTGTTCGGCAAGTTCCCGCAGCGCCCGATTGACCGTCGCCCGTGCTACGCCGAACTCGGCTGCCAATTCCATCTCGGTGGGCAACAGACTTCCCTGCGGCCAGACTCGGGTTTGAATGCGGTTCACGACTTCGTCTCGAATGTCCTGAAAGCCGAGGTGTTTTTGATCGGTCACGTGGTGTTCATCCAATTACGTACAAACATATTGGTATTATGAAGCCATTTTTGTCAGCCCGTAAAGGGAACAGCAAACTCAAAGCCTCAGTATGAGATCAGCCATAGCCCGCCGATAGTCAAATACGATTCGATCCCGTGCAATATGACGGCCCTGGCGTACCTGATGGCGGCCCGCCGACCACAGATCGGTCACTACGTGATCCTTCGCGGCAAAGACCAACCCGTCGAGCAACTGTTCAGGACGCAGGGCACAAAGCGCGGGATCCTGACTGTCAATGGCAACAAGATCCGCCAGCATCCCTTCTGCGATCTGACCCGCTGCGCGCGCCAGGGCTTGCGCGCCACCCAAAGCCGCATTGCAATAAAGTGTCTGTCCAACCGAACCGTCCCCGTCGACCAGAACATTGCGCGACAGGTCTCGCAGGCGTTGTGAGTACTCCAGCGTTCGCAGTTCCTCTGTCATCGAAATCAAAATGTTTGAATCCGACCCAACTCCGAAACGACCGCCGGCTTCAAGATAGACAACTCCGTTGAAAGGGCCATCGCCCAAATTGGCCTCGGTGATCGGACAAAGCCCCGCGACCGCGCCGGTTGCCGCCATATCTCGGGTTTCCCTTTCGGTCATATGAGTGGCGTGGATGAGGCACCAGCGATTGTTTACCTCTGCATTGTTCAAGAGCCATTCCACCGGGCGTGCGCCCAGACTCTCGTGAACCTGCGCTACCTCTTTGGGCTGTTCCGCGATGTGAATGTGGACAGGTCCTGTCGTTTTGGTTTCCGAAACCCGGGCAAGATCTTGTGGTGACGTCGCGCGTAAGGAATGCGGGGCAATGCCTATCTGACAGTCATCCGGAAGATCGCCCAGTGCCGCTTGCGCTTGCTCGACCAGCGCTAGATAGCGGTCCACATCATTGCCAAATCGTTGCTGTCCCGATTCCAACGGTTGCTCGCCGACCCCTGCATAAGAATAAAGTACGGGCAGATGCGTCAGTCCGATTCCAGACTCGGCTGAAGCAGCCATGATCCGCTGGGACAGCTCTGCAAGATTGCCATAAGGTGTGCCGTCTGGCTGGTGATGCAGATAATGGAATTCACCAACCGAGGCATAGCCGGCTTCCTGCATCTCCATATAGACCAGTGCGGCAATCGCCTGTACCTGATTGGGCGTCAGGTGCGCGGTGAATCGGTACATTAGTTCCCGCCACGTCCAGAAGCTGTCGCGCCCGGCCTTTCGATATTCAGTCATCCCCGCCATCGCGCGCTGAAATGCGTGGCTGTGAAGATTGGCCAATGCGGGCAGCAAAGTGTCGACGCGCGTATCGCCATCTTGCGTCGTCGCGCCCTTCTGCAACGACGTTATCAGGCCTTCCTTGATTTCGACCCGCAGGTTCGAAGCCCAACCGGTGCTCAATAATGCGCGATTAGCGAAGATAGCCATTTTCCACCTCATTTTATGCATAGACATATAATTGATGGAAATGTACTAGAAAAGAAGGAAATGCACGGAGGTTGCGAGTCACATGCAGACGCAAACGCGGGTTTTGACCGATCTTGACGCCGCAACGATGACCGAAGGCAGCACACCATACGGTTTGGTTCCAGATGCCGCGATCGCGTTGCAGGACGGGCGCATCGCATGGGTCGGAGCTGTCGCTGACCTTCCTTCACGATTCGCCGACCAGCCGCGGACTCGACTCGGTGGACGCCTGGTTACGCCTGGGTTGATCGATTGCCACACTCACGTGGTTCATGGTGGTCATCGCGCCGTAGAGTTCGAAATGCGCCTGAATGGGGCGAGCTATGAAGAGGTTGCCCGCACTGGCGGTGGAATCATCTCGACCGTAAAGTCCACGCGCGCGGCTGACGTGGAGGAGTTGGTCGCACAAGCATTGCCGCGTGTGGACGCGATGCTGGCTGAAGGGGTATCGGTCATCGAAGTGAAGTCTGGTTACGGGTTGGATGACAAGACTGAATTGAACATGTTGCGCGCGGCTCGGGCGTTGCCGGATCATCGTCCCGTCCGTGTTCTGACCAGCTTTTTGGGGGCTCATGCGGTGCCTCAGGACTATAAGGGCAGGGCATCGGACTACATTCATCAGCTGTGCATTCCCACGCTTCGCGCCGCTCATGCCGGGGGATTGGTCGATGCAGTCGATGCCTTCTGCGAAGGCATCGCCTTTCAACCGGAAGAGCTGATCCCGCTTTTTGATGTCGCGACAGAGCTTGGCCTGCCGATTAAGATCCACGCCGAACAATTGTCGAATTTGGGCGGCGCAAAACTGGCTGCCAGATACGGCGCGTTGTCGGCAGATCATTTAGAATATCTTGATGAAACAGGTGTTCAGGCCATGGCACAGGCCGGTACCGTCGGCGTCATTCTGCCGGGTGCGTTCTACACTCTTCGCGAAACCCAGGCACCGCCGATTGACTTGTTGCGCCGGCACGGTGTGCCCATGGCGCTTGCAACGGATTGCAACCCCGGCTCGGCGCCGATGACCTCGGTGCTGCTTGCGTTGAACATGGGCTGTACCCTGTTTCGCATGACGCCAGAGGAAGCCCTTAAGGGCGTGACGACCTACGCTGCCCGCGCTCTCGGCATGGCTGACTGCGGACAGATTTCAGTCGGGCATCGCGCCGATCTGGCGGTTTGGAATGTCGAACACCCTGCGGAACTGGCCTATCGCATCGGCTTCAATCCTCTTCATACCCGCATATTCGGAGGCTCACTTTGACGACCATGACCCTCACTCCGGGCACCGTTACCCTGTCACAGCTGGAACAGGTCTTTCGCGAGGAACGCCCGGTTCAACTGGATCCTGCTTGCCACCCGTCTGTCGAAGAAGCGCACAAGCGCATTGCCGATGCGGCGGCGGGAGAGGCCGCTGTTTATGGCGTGAACACTGGGTTCGGGAAACTGGCCAGCGTCAAAATCGCAGCCGAGGACACCGCCACTTTGCAGCGCAACCTGATCCTCAGCCATTGCTGCGGTGTAGGCCCTGCGATCCCGCGCACCCTTGCCAGATTGATGGTGGTTCTAAAACTGCTGAGCCTTGGTCGCGGGGCCTCGGGGGTTCGGCCAGAGGTGATCACCCTGCTGGAAGGGATGTTGTCCAAGGGTGTGACCCCGGTGATCCCGGCGCAGGGTTCGGTCGGGGCTTCGGGTGATCTTGCGCCCTTGTCCCACATGGCTTCCGTCATGATGGGCGCTGGTGAGGCCGAATTCGGTGGCGATGTGATGCCCGGTGACGCTGCGCTGTCCAAGGCGGGTCTGCAACCAATCGAGCTGGGCCCCAAAGAAGGGCTGGCGCTGATCAACGGCACCCAGTTTTCGACGGCCTTTGCACTGGCCGGCTTGTTTGGCGCGTGGCAGGCGGCGCAAAGCGCGCTGGTTACGTCGGCGCTGACGACGGATGCGATCATGGGTTCGACCGCCCCGTTGCAACCGGAAATCCACACGTTGCGCGGGCATCGCGGGCAGATTGAGGCCGGAGTGACCATGAGAGCGCTGCTGGCCGGGTCGGTCATTCGTGAAAGCCATCGGGATGGCGATACCCGCGTTCAGGACCCGTATTGTATCCGCTGTCAGCCTCAGGTGGTGGGCGCCGCGATGGATGTGCTGAGGCAGGCCGCAACAACGCTGGAAATCGAGGCCAACGCGGCGACGGACAATCCTCTGGTTCTTTCGGAAACCGGCCTGATCGTCTCGGGCGGGAATTTTCATGCCGAACCCGTTGGGTTTGCCGCAGACATGATAGCGCTCGCCGTGGCCGAGATCGGGGCAATTGCGCAACGTCGCATTGCGCTGATCGTCGATCCTGCGCTCAGCTTTGATCTGCCGCCTTTTCTGACGCCCAATCCGGGTCTGAACTCGGGCTACATGATCGCCGAGGTGACGACCGCTGCACTGATGAGCGAAAACAAGCATCTGGCCAATCCATGCGTGACGGACTCGACGCCCACATCGGCCAATCAGGAAGATCACGTTTCGATGGCGGCCCATGGTGCGCGGCGATTGGGGCAGATGGTTGCCAATCTAGAACGCATTCTGGGGGTCGAACTGCTCTGTGCCACACAAGGTGTCGAATTCCGCGCGCCGCTGCCCACGAGCGAAACGTTGCTGGCCGTGATGGCACGGCTGCGTGCCGTGGTGCCGGCCTTGGGTGATGATCGCTATATGGCACCCGAGATCGAAGCAGCCTCGGCCCTGATCGCCAGTGGCGAGATTGCCCGTGGTACTGGCATCGCCATGCCGGAACTTGGCGTATGAGCGGCCCGGTCGAGATTTCGCGCGGTGACAGTCCGATCGTGCTGGGTCTGCCGCATACCGGCACCTATGTGCCCGCCGCGATCGAGGCCAAGTTGAATGCGCGGGGCAAGGCTTTGGCGGATACGGATTGGCATATTCATACCTTGTATGAAGGACTTCTGCCCGGTGCGACCACGGTTCGGGCGACCTTCCACCGATATGTGATCGACGCCAACCGAGACCCGTCGGGTGTGTCGCTTTATCCGGGTCAGAACACGACAACCCTTGTGCCGCTGACGGACTTCGACGGCCAGGGCATCTGGGACATCCCGCCTTCCGGAAAGGATATCCTCGAACGGCGGGAAGTTTTCCATGCGCCGTATCATGTCGCCCTGCAGGCTGAGTTGGAGCGGGTGAAGGCGGCCCATGGGGTTGCGGTGCTGTATGATTGCCACTCGATCCGCAGTCATATTCCTTTTCTGTTCGACGGTACTTTGCCCGATCTGAACATCGGCACGAACAATGGGGCGACCTGTGCACCGGAAATCGAAGCCATAACGCATGAGTTCGCGGCGTCCTCGCCCCATACGGCTGTTCTGAATGGGCGGTTCAAGGGCGGATGGACAACGCGCCATTATGGGCGCCCCTCCGAAGGGGTTCACGCGATCCAGATGGAGCTGGCTCAGTCGGCTTACCTGAGCGCCGAAGCGCCGCCCTGGACTTTTGATACTGACAAAGCCAACCGCCTGCGCCGTTGGCTCAAAGACATCCTTGACGCCATCCACGACACTGCATTGGAGCTTGCCCGATGACCGACCCTCGTAAAAACACCCGTGACATCTATCCCCCGACAGGGCCCGAACTGAACGCCAAAAGCTGGATGACCGAAGCCCCGATGCGGATGCTGATGAACAATCTGCACCCGGATGTGGCCGAGAACCCGCATGAGTTGGTTGTCTACGGCGGCATCGGCCGTGCCGCACGGACGTGGAAAGATTTCGATACCATCGTTGCCAGCCTCATGGACCTGGAGGAAGATGAAACGCTGGTGGTGCAATCCGGCAAGCCGGTCGCCATCGTTCGGACGCATGCCGACGCACCTCGGGTGCTGATCGCGAACTCGAACCTCGTGCCGCATTGGGCCAACTGGGATCACTTCAACGGGCTCGATAAGAAGGGCCTGATGATGTACGGCCAGATGACGGCCGGGTCGTGGATCTATATTGGGACGCAAGGCATCGTTCAGGGCACTTACGAAACCTTTGCTGAGGCGGGGCGTCAACACTATGACGGGGACCTGACCGGCAAGTGGATTCTGACTGGCGGTCTGGGCGGCATGGGCGGCGCGCAACCTCTGGCGGCCGTCTTTGCAGGGGCATGTTGTCTGGCCGTCGAGTGTAATCCTGACAGCATCGATTTCCGCCTGCGCACCAAGTACCTCGACGAAAAGGCCGAGACACTGGATGAGGCGCTCGAAATGATCGACCACTGGACCAGGGCGGGCGAGGCGAAATCGGTTGGTTTGCTCGGCAATGCCGCCGAGGTTTTCCCCGAGGTTTACCGCCGCATGCAAGCGGGTGGTAAGCGCCCCGATATCGTGACCGATCAGACCAGCGCCCACGATCCGGTAAACGGCTATCTGCCATTGGGCTGGAGCATGGCGCAGTGGAAAGACAAGAGGGAAAGCGACCCCAAGGCCGTGGAAAAGGCAGCCCGAGCGTCGATGAAGCAACACGTGGCCGCCATGGTCGATTTCTGGAACGCGGGTGTGCCAACCTTGGACTATGGCAACAACATCCGGCAGGTGGCGCAGGACGAAGGCTTGGAAAACGCCTTTGCCTTCCCCGGTTTCGTACCCGCCTATATCCGCCCGTTGTTCTGCCGCGGCATCGGCCCGTTCCGCTGGTGCGCGCTGTCGGGTGATCCCGAGGACATCTACAAAACCGACGCAAAGATGAAGGAACTGTTCCCCGAAAACACTCATCTGCACAACTGGCTCGACATGGCGCAGGAGCGCATCGCCTTTCAGGGCCTTCCCGCCCGGATCTGCTGGATTGGACTGGGCGACCGCCACAAGGCTGGGCTGGCATTCAACGAGATGGTTAGGAATGGAGAATTGAAGGCGCCGGTCGTCATCGGTCGTGACCACCTCGACAGCGGCTCGGTCGCGTCGCCGAACCGCGAAACCGAGGCGATGAAGGACGGCTCGGACGCCGTGTCGGATTGGCCGCTGCTGAACGCGCTGGTCAATACCGCCTCGGGCGCGACGTGGGTCTCGCTGCACCACGGAGGCGGCGTTGGCATGGGTTTCAGTCAACACGCGGGTGTTGTGATTTGTGCCGACGGAACCGATGCAGCGGCCAGACGTCTCGAACGGGTTCTGTGGAACGATCCGGCTTCAGGTGTGTGGCGTCACGCAGATGCGGGTTACGAGGATGCCAAGGCTTGCGCACGTGAACACGGGCTGCGTCTGCCGGGGATTCTGGGCTGATTTGCCGTTCATCTTTGAATTTGTCTGCATGGCTTAGCGCTAACGCCGAATTTTCCGGTTTCGAACCGGGGATGTTTCAGCTAGGGCTAAGCCGTTAAGCAGCCCGCCAGGCTAACGACAACTGACAAAGGTGGCTCGCCCGTTGCTCGATATTGCACAAGTCCGCACTGTTCTTTCGGACGTCTATGACCTCGCCCCATCGGCCACGTTGGCCAATGAGATGAAAGACACGTTTGCCCGTATGGATCGTGTGATCAGCCCGCCGGATTGGGCGATCTATGCGCCCTATGTGCGGGCGATCAACGCGCTCAAGAAAGAGCGTAACGCCGTGATCCTTGGGCACAATTACATGACACCGGAAATCTATCATGGTGTGTCCGATTTCGTGGGTGACAGCCTGCAACTGGCGATCAAGGCCAGTGAGGTGGAAGAGGATGTGATCGTTCAGGCTGGGGTTCATTTCATGGCCGAAACATCGAAAATTCTGAGTCCCGAAAAAACGGTTCTGATGCCGGACATGGATGCGGGCTGTTCTTTGGCAGAATCGATTACTGCTGAAGGAATCGACGAAATGCGGGCCAAATACCCCGGCGCGCCGGTTGTGTCATATGTGAACACCACTGCCGAGGTCAAAGCGGCTTCTGATATCTGCTGCACCTCGTCGAACGCCTTGCAGATCGTGAATGCCATGGAGAGCGACACGGTCATCATGACGCCGGATCAATATCTGGCTCAAAACGTGGCCAATGAAAGCCACAAGAACGTGGTGTACTGGCCCGGTTCCTGCATCGTGCATGAACAATACACCGCGCAGGACTTGCGCGACTTCCGAGAATGGAACCCCGGTACGCGCCTGATCGCTCATCCGGAATGTCCGCCGGATGTGGTGGCCGAGGCGGATTATTCTGGTTCAACGAGCGGTATCATCAAATATGTGCATGATGAGAAGCCTCAGAAGGCGATGCTGATCACCGAATGTTCCATGGCGTCGAACATCGCTGATGAACTGCCCGAGGTCGATTTCGTAGGGCCGTGCAACATGTGCCCATATATGAAAAAGATCACGCTTGAAAAGATCCTCTATGCTCTGCACTCGATGGAAGGCCAGGTCGAGGTCGCTGAAGACGTGGCAGAGAAGGCTCGCAAATCCGTTCAGGCGATGATTGATCTGTCCCGCAAGCTCGGCATCTGACCAGCAATGTCCAATATCACCACGGATCGCGTCATTATTGTCGGGGCCGGGATTGGCGCGCTCTATGCTGCGTTGAAACTGGTACCGCGACCGGTGGTGATCATCTCGCCTGATCCTTTGGGCGAAGGTGCAAGTTCGGCATGGGCGCAGGGGGGCGTTGCCGCCGCGATGGACTTGGCCGACAGTCCGGAAAGCCACGCTGTTGACACCGTCAATGCCGGGGCCGGCACCGTCGAGCAAAACGTCGCAGATTTGGTCACGCGCGAGGCGCGTGAGTATATTCTCGACCTGACCTCTTTGGGCACTCCGTTTGATCGCACCGAGGATGGTGGGTATGTCCTGTCGCGCGAAGCCGCGCACAGTTTTGCCCGCGTGGTGCGGGTTAAGGGGGATCAGGCTGGTAGCGAAATCATGGCCGCCCTGATCGAGCGTGTGCGTGAAACTCCTTCTGTGCAGGTTTTGGAGGGGGTCCTTGCTATTGCGTTGGAAGTGACGGAAGGGCGCGTGGTGGGAGTGGTTGTGCAGGATGCTTCGGAAAGCGGATCCGCGCCTGTGACGCTTCGTGCACCTGCCGTATTGTTGGCGGGTGGCGGTTCTGGCGGGCTTTATGCCCTAACGACCAATCCGGCCCGCATCCGCGGGCAGGTCATCGGAATGGCCGCACGGGCCGGGGCACTGATTGCCGACGCTGAATTCGTACAGTTCCACCCCACTGCCATGGACGTGGGTGAAGACCCGGCCCCGCTGGCGACCGAGGCCCTGCGCGGAGAAGGGGCCGTTCTGATAAACAGGCATGGCGAGCGTTTCATGCCGGCCGTTCATCCTGATGCCGAGCTTGCCCCGCGCGACGTTGTGGCCCGCGCGATATTTGCAGAAGTGCAGGCCGGCGACCGACCGATGCTGGACACCCGCGAGGCTTTGGGCGCGCAAATAAACGAGCTTTTCCCGGCGGTTGCCGCTTATTGCGCGCGCAACGGAATCGATCCGGTCAGGGACGCGATACCGGTCGCTCCTGCAGCGCACTACCATATGGGCGGAATTGCAACAGACACTGATGGTCGCGCGACACTGGATGGGTTGTGGGTGTGCGGTGAGGCGTCTTCGACCGGCCTTCACGGCGCCAATCGGCTGGCCTCGAACGGATTGCTCGAAGCATTGGTGTTTGCACGCATCTGTGCCGAGGACATTACGCGTTTGATACCGGATTCATCCGGGTCGGAGCCTGTGGTCCTTCGATTTGATCAAGCTGACACCCCGGATACGTCCGATGCAGTCAGTATATTACGCACGACTATGTCGCGCGATGTTGGCGTGGTCCGGGATCGCGCCGGGTTATGCCGCGCATTGCGCACGATTGCCGCGCTTGAGGACCAGCATGGCGTGTGCCCGTCTTTCAGAAGCATGTGTGCCACAGCAACCCTCATCGCCGCGGCAGCATTGCAGCGCGAAGAAAGCCGCGGCGCGCATGAACGATCCGACTTTCCGGAAACTGCCGACGGTCCCGGCAAACGATCCCGGATGTATCTTAGCGACGCACTGCACATTCGCGCCGAAGCCTGCAAGGAATTACCATGAGTTTTGCGACCCTGCCCGATCTGATCCTCGAACCCGTCGTCCGCGCGGCGCTGATGGAGGATCTGGGAGCTTACGGTGATGTGACCACCCGCGCCGTGATCCCGCAGAGCACGATCTATACAGCCCGACTGAACGCGCGCGAGGACGCCGTTGTTTCGGGCATGCAGGTGGCCATGATAGCGTTCCGGCTGGTCGACCCGGCGCTTGAGGTTGAGGTGCTTGTCAAGGATGGCCAGTCCTGTCGACGCGGCGACACGCTGATGACCATCAAAGGTTCCGCAGCTTCGATCTTGTCGGGTGAGCGGGTCGCGCTGAATTTTGCCGGTCGTCTGACCGGTATTGCCACAAAAACTGCCACCTTTGTACAGCAGACAAAGGGCACGGATGCCCGAATGACCTGTACCCGTAAAACCACGCCCGGACTTCGCATCGTCGAAAAACAGGCCGTGCTGCACGGTGGCGGTTTCAATCATCGCTATTCGTTGTCCGACGCGATCCTGATCAAGGACAACCACATCGCCGCCGCAGGGGGTGTGAGTCAGGTTCTTGAATCCGCCAAAGCGCAAGCCAGTCACATGATGGCCGTCGAGATTGAAGTCGATCGACTGGATCAGTTGGCTGAAGTGCTCAGGATTGGCGGCGCGTCCGTCGTGTTGCTGGACAACATGGACAACGAGATGCTGCGCGAAGCGGTTGCCATGGTGGATGGGCGAATGAAGACCGAAGCCAGCGGAAATGTGACTTTGGACCGGGTCGCATCGATTGCAGCGACCGGAGTCGATTACATCTCGTCCGGAGCGCTGACGCATTCCGCCCGAACCGTTGATCTGGGCCTTGATTTCTGAAAATCGCGGCATTTTCGCTTGATTTGGGATCGTTTGCGCCAACACTGTTGCGCCTTCAGATTTTATCGATAATAAATCCACGGCAACGCAAGCTGCAGGAAGTTTTATAGATAAAATGATCATCCCTCATTCCGGCTGGACCCGAAAGTCTGCGCAAGCTGTTCATGACCTCCCGTTGATGGACCTTCTGTTCCGGGCACAGACCGTGCACCGCGAGAATTTTGATCCGAACAAGATCCAGACCTCTAAACTGCTGTCGATCAAAACCGGCGGGTGCGCCGAGGATTGCGCCTATTGCTCGCAATCGGCCCGAAACGGATCCACCCTGCCTGCATCGAAACTGATCGAGGTTCAGCGTGTACTGGCCGAGGCCAAAAAGGCCCGCGACGGTGGCGCGACCCGGTTCTGCATGGGGGCCGCCTGGCGCGAGCCCAAGCCGCGCGATATGCCTGCTCTGGTCGCCATGGTTGAGGGCGTCAAGGCGATGGGCATGGAAACCTGCATGACGCTGGGCATGCTGGATGACACCCAGGTGGTTCAGCTGCGCGATGCCGGATTGGACTATTACAACCATAATATCGATACATCCGAACGTTATTATTCCGAAGTGATCACCACCCGTACGTTCTCGGATCGGATCGACACGATGAACCGGGTACAGGAAGCCGGAATCAAGGTCTGCTCGGGTGGTATTCTGGGTATGGGTGAACATACTGGCGACCGTATCGACATGTTGCTGACTTTGGCCAACATGACCCCGCCGCCGGATTCGGTGCCGATCAACATGTTGATGCCACAAGCGGATACCCCGCTGGCTGACGCCGAACCGATTGATCCGATCGACTTTGTGCGGATCATCGCAACCGCCCGCATTCTGATGCCCAAATCCTACGTTCGGCTGTCCGCCGGTCGCAGTGACATGAGTGACGAGATGCAGGCGATGTGTTTCTTCGCCGGAGCAAATTCAATCTTTGTCGGCGAAACTCTTTTGACGGCAGAAAACCCTGAGGAAGATACCGACTCGATCCTGTTTGCGAAACTTGGCCTTCAGGCCGAAACGGCTGAAGAACATAACCGCACGGAAGCCGCCGAATGAAAGCAGTCGAACGACTGGAATCCATGCTCGATGCACTGGAAGCCCGGCACCGCCGTCGGGCTTTGATCCCGGCGCGCGGGCTGGATTTTGCGTCTAACGACTATTTGGGGTTGGCCGGGTCAAACCTGTTGCAAGAGGCTGCGCAGGCAGCGTTGGCGCGCGGCGTGCCCGTAGGCTCGGGCGGCTCGCGGCTGCTGCGGGGAAATCACCCTGAGCATGAGGCGCTGGAACATGAAGCGGCGGCTTTCTTTGGGTCCGAGGCCGCATTGTTCATGGGTGGAGGGTTTCAGGCCAACCAAGCGATCTTTTCCACCCTGCCGGCTGCCGGGGATCTGGTTTTGTATGACGAACTGGTTCACGCCAGCGCCCACGAGGGGATGCGCGCCAGCCGTGCGTATCTGCGTGCCTTTCGCCACAACGACGTCGCGGATGCGCGCAACGTTTTGACCGAATGGCGATCCGCTGGTGGGCAGGGTCAGGTATGGATTGCTGTTGAAAGTGTCTATTCCATGGAGGGCGATCTGGCCCCGCTAAAGGACCTGTCATGTCTGGCGCGTGAATCCGAAGCCGTTCTGATCGTGGATGAGGCGCACGCCACGGGCGTTTTCGGGACAGATGGCAGGGGTCTTGCGCATGATCTGAACGTTGACCTTCTGACCCTGCACACCTGCGGCAAAGGGCTTGGTGTCTCTGGTGGGCTGATCTGTGGCCCACGCGCGATGATCGATGCCCTGATAAACCGCGCGCGGCCATTTGTCTTTGCAACAGCACCGTCCCCTCTGAACGCTGCTCTGGTACGGGCAGCCCTGCGTGAATTGGCCGGGAATGAGGGTTTAGTCACTGCTGCACGCAAGCGGCTGCGCCATGCACATGATGCGGCCCGTCAAGCCGGGCTGCCTGACACGGCCTTGAACAGCCAGATCATTCCCGTCGTTCTTGGCGATGAGGCCCGGACGATGGCGATGGCACAGGCTTTGCAACATCAGGGGTATGACATTCGCGGCATTCGCCCGCCTACCGTTCCAAAAGGCACATCCCGTCTGCGCGTCTCGATCACCGGGAATGTCAGTCCTGAGGACATTTCGGCCCTGTTTGCAACCATCTCCAGCCACCAATCGGAGGCCGCATGAGCGCTCTGGTCATTGTCGGAACCGATACCGGCGTCGGAAAAACAGTTTTTTCGGCTGGCCTGACGGCGGCCCTGAACGCCAGCTACTGGAAGCCGGTTCAATCGGGTCTGGAGGATGCAACGGACACGGAAACCGTCTGCACCTTGTCCGGTGTGGACGTGTTGCCCGAAGCGTATCGCCTGAACATGCCTGCCTCCCCCCATCTTTCTGCGGAAGATATGGGCATTGAGATCGATCTGTCCCGGCTAGCGCTGCCGCAGGTGGACGGGCCACTGGTTGTGGAGGGGGCAGGGGGGCTGATGGTGCCTCTGAACCGCAAATCCTACTATCTGGATCTGATCGCCCAATGGCAGGTCCCGGTCGTTCTGGTCGCACGCACTGCGCTGGGAACGATCAACCACACCACGCTGTCCCTGATGGCGCTTCGAGACGCAGGGTGCGAAGTGGTTGGCGTCGCTTTTGTCGGAGACCCGGAGCCTGGCGTGGAGCGAACCATCGTTGAAATGAGCAACGTTCGACACCTCGGACGCTTGCCATATCTTGCAGACCTGACGCAGCAAAGCCTGTCGGATGCGTTTTCGTCCATAGACGTGGCGACCATACGGAGGTTTCTGTGACCCCGCTTGAGTTTGACGCCCGCCACCTCTGGCACCCCTATACGAACGTGGCTGATCCCGGTGCGATGCATCTTATCGACCGGGCCGAGGGTGTATATCTCTATCGGGAGGACGGTGCGAAGATGATAGACGCCATGTCGTCATGGTGGTGCGCTATCCACGGCCACAAGCATCCCGAAATCACATCCGCCATGCAGGCCCAGCTGGAAAAGATGCCTCATGTGATGTTCGGGGGGCTGACACACCGTCCGGCCATTGATCTGGGGCGCAGGATGGTCGACATGTTGCCCGAGGGGTTGGACCGCATTTTCTATTGCGACAGTGGGTCTGTCTCGGTCGAAGTGTCGATGAAGATGGCGGTGCAGTACCAAATGGCCCATGGCCGCACCCGCAAATTCGAATTTGCCACAATTCGGGGCGGCTATCACGGTGACACGTGGAAAGCGATGAGCGTCTGTGACCCGGTGACGGGTATGCACGGGCTGTTCCGCGGGGCTTTGTCGATCCAGCACTTCCTGCCGCGTCCCCAGGTTCGGTTGGAGGATGACTGGCCCGAGGACCCGGCGCGGAACGGGTTGGAGTCGCTGGCACGACTGTTGGCCGACAAGGGCGATCACCTCGCGGCCCTGATCCTTGAACCCGTGGTTCAAGGCGCCGGGGGTATGTATTTCTATCATCCCCAATGGCTGCGCGCGGCACGCGCCATGTGCGATGCCCATGACGTGCTGATCATTTTCGATGAGATCGCAACCGGATTTGGCCGAACCGGCAAGCTGTTCGCCACCGATCATGCGGGCATCACCCCGGATATAGTGTGTTTGGGCAAGGCTCTGACCGGTGGGCATATCTCGTTTGCCGCAACCGTAACCAGCAAACGGGTAGCGTATGGCATTGGTGAAAGTGAGGCCGGAGTGTTCATGCACGGCCCGACCTACATGGCCAACCCTCTTGCCTGTGCCGCAGGATCGGCCAGCCTCGGCCTTCTGGCAGGGGGGAGCTGGCAACGCCAGGTGGCTGATATTGAAAACCAGATGCGGACCGAGCTGGAACCAGCGCGCGGTTTGTCAGGCGTAGCAGACGTCAGGGTTCTCGGCGCCATCGGCGTTATCGAAATGAAGGAAACGGTTGATCCTTCTGTCGCTCACCGGCTGGCCCCGAAGACCGGAGTGTGGCTGCGTCCCTTTGCGCGAAACATCTATTGTATGCCGCCTTACATTATTTCATCTGATGAACTCAGCCGGGTCACGAGCGCGATGGTCGCTTTGGCCGGGGGGCAGCAATGAAACACCAGTGGCTGGCGCAATCGGATGACAGCAGGCTGACTCTCGTCTTCGGGGGGTGGGCGCTGGGTGCCGCACCGTTCCGCGGTCTCACCGGAGGCGGATCTGTTCTGCTGATGGATGACTATACTCGGCTCGATGATCCCTTGCCCGATCTGGCCGGGTTTGACCGCGTCGAAATGCTTGCGTTTTCCTTCGGTGTCGCATCCGTGGCCCATTGGTTGGCCAGCACACAGTTTCGCCCTGACCGGCTGGTTGCCGTCAGCGGTACGTTGCATCCTGCCTGCGCAGACCGGGGCATCGCGCCTGATATTGTCCGTGCCACGGCGGATCAGCTGTCATCGTCAAGTTTCATCAAGTTTTGCCGACGCGCCGGACTATCTGCTGACATACCTGAACTGGACATCGAGCAGGCAAAAAAGGAACTTCACGCGGTTATTGAGCGCGGCTCGGCGCCTGATCCCGGCTTTGATCGGGTTTGGATATCAGAGCGGGATCGGATCATTCCGTCCAATGCTCAAAGGACGGCCTGGGCCGCGAACCCGGATGCTATCAAACGCGTCGCCGCTCCGCATGTACCTTTCCAACCGGGCCAAAGCTGGGCGGAGTGGATGTCATGACAGCGCAATTGGCGGACAAGGTGCAGCGAAGCTTCAGCCGAAGCTTCCAGACTTACAACGACACAGCCAGCCAGCAGGCCTGGGTTGCCCGCAAGCTGGTTTCCGAGATGCGCCGGGTAGGCGCGCCAAGCCGGTTTGATGTGGCGTTCGAGCTGGGTTGCGGCACAGGCCATCTGACCCGGTTGCTGCGGCAAAGCTTTGACCTTCCCGATCTCTACCTGAACGATATCGCGCCTCAAGCGCGGGCGACGGCAGATGCGGAAAAGGCGGCGTTCATCGCCGGAGATGTTCGCCTGGTCGAGTGGCCAGCGAGGCTGGATTTGGTCGCGTCGGCTTCGATGATCCAATGGATGGAGGATCCGGCCCGATTGTTGCAAAAGGTAGCCGATGCGCTTGAACCCGGTGGGTGGCTGGCGATGTCCGGGTTTGGCCCACTGCAATACCAGGAGCTTACGCAAATCGGTTCAACAGCCCGGGCGCCGGGCCTTTGTGCAACTGATGCCCTTGTGGCTGCCATAGAAGGGCCGCTCAAAGTTCTGTCGGTCGGTGAAAGCGTGAGGCCATCCTACTTTGCCACCCCCAGAGATGTTCTGAAGTATTTGCGCAGGACGGGGGTAAATGGTCGGGCACAAGGTGCATGGACCCGCGCCACTCTGGCCCGGTTCGAAGCTGACTACGTGCAAAAGTTCGGAGCTGACGGCAGGGTTCATTTGACCTACCACCCAGTGTGGGTCATCGCCCAAAAGCGTTAGGCGCCTATTCGGCCACAACAAGGTCAATTTCATTCGCCGAAAGCATCTGGCGAATACCCTCGGGCGGGTTCACATCAGTAAAGAACAGATTGATCTTGTTGGCAGGTTCCAGTGTTACCGGCGCGCGTTTTCCCAGCTTTTCGCCATCGGCCACTACAATACGAACCTGTGCGTTTTGAATGGCGACGCGGGCCAGGTTAGCTTCTTGCAGGTCGTGCAACATAAAGCCCGGATCCGCATTGACCGCTCCAACAGACAGAACCGCGAAACGGACGTTCAAACGTTTGATGAGGTCCTGAGCTTCAACACCAAATGCGCCGCCATCATGTGAGCGCAGCTCGCCACCTGCCATGAATACGCGGTTGTTGTTTCTTGAAGCCAATGCCTGGGCAACAAAAACCGAATTGGTCACTACAAAAAGATCACTGTGGTTGCCAAGCGCCTGCGCCACATATGCGGTTGTCGAGCCGATATCGAGGAAAACTGAGTCTCCGTCGCTGATGACCTCGGCAACCGCTTTCGCCAACTTCTCTTTCGCGTCAACCTTCTTGTCCAGACGGCTTTGCAGCGACGGTTCCAGAATGTCCTCGAGAAGATGAACTCCGCCATGGACCTTACGCACAATGCCGCGCTCTTCCAGATTGCGCACGTTTCGCCGAATGGTTTCGAGGCTGACCCCAAGATCATTTGCCAAAACGCTTACCCGGCATGACCCACCCGCGCGAAAAAGCGCGCGCAAGATTTCTTCTTCTCGTTGGTTGGTGGTCTGAAGGTTCATGGGCCGCGCTCTGATGGCATCGTCATAAGGGACTTAAAGCCATACCACAATACCCACATAAAGCAACGCGAAGCGACAGATTTGCTTTTGAAATCTGCATTAATCAGGAAAAAATGTGGCTTTACGTGGTTTTTATTGACACAAAACCCCACGATGTGGTCGTCTATACTCAATACCACCGATTCATCGAAAAAAATCACGACAGGGAGAAGGTGTTATGAATTGTAAAATGGGAATTTCTGCGCTGGCCTTTATGGCAGTCGGAGCCGCAACAACTGCTTGGGCTGTTGAGTCCTCGGACCCGATCAAGTTGACGCTCCACGACTGGTCGGGGCAGTTGATCAATACCAAGATCATGGGTTCGATACTGGAAGAAGCTGGATACAACGTTGAATATGTTCAGGCGGATTACATCGCTCAATTCGCCGGTCTGAAAACGGGTGACCTGCATCTGGCGATGGAAATCTGGGAAACCACCGGGCGCGAGGCTCTGGACGAAGCAACCGGAACCGGCAAGGTCGTCAATGTCGGCGAAACCGGCCTGATGGCGATCGAAGAGTGGTGGTACCCCAGTTACATGAAGGAACGGTGCCCGGGATTGCCGAACTGGGAAGCGTTAAAAGATTGTGCCGAGGAATTCGCGACGGCTGAAACTGCTCCGAACGGGCGTTATGTCGGTGGACCGGTGACCTGGGGTGGCTTCGATGACGAGCGTGTCGAAGCGCTTGAACTGGATTTCGAAGTCGTCCATGCGGGCACCGACGCGGCCCTGTTTGCCGAGTTGGAATCCGCGTATCAAAGGCAGGATCCGATTGTCTTATGGGTCTACGTCCCACATTGGGCGCCGGCGAAATACGAAGGCGAGTTCGTCGAATTCCCGCCATTTACGCCAGAATGCTATAGTGACCCTTCGGTTGGTGTGAACCCAGACATGGCCTATGATTGCGGCAAGCCGCGTGGCCCGATCTGGAAAGCCGCCTGGTCTGGCCTGCAAGAAAAGTGGCCAGGCGCATATGACATTATCGAAGCCTACAATATCAACAATGATGAAATGAGCGCCATGGTCGGCAAGGCCGATCTTGATGGCGTGGAAATCGACAGCGTTGTTGCAGAGTGGATGGAGACCAACAAAGACCGCTGGTCTGGCTGGATCTCGAAATAATCCACTGGCCAGAGCGGGCCTGTCGCTCTCTCGGTCCGCTCTGGCCTTTTTCGCGAATTAACCGGACCACACTGATGCCCCCCAAGACCAAACTGTCGTGCCGAAATATCTGGAAGCTCTATGGCCCCAACGCAGATCGGCTTCTGCGGACAACCCCTGAACCTACGGCAGATGATATTCGCAAGGCAGGCGTGATCGGCGCAGTCCGCAACGCCAATATCGAGATCTCTGAAGGCGAGATTTTCGTCATCATGGGCCTGTCGGGGTCTGGCAAATCAACTCTGGTTCGGTGCTTGTCCCGGTTGATCGAGCCTACTGGCGGAGAAGTCCTGTTCGATGATGCTGACCTTTTGCGCGCCAGTGAGAAAGAACTGATTGAAATCAGGCGTCACAAGATGGGCATGGTGTTCCAGCATTTCGCGTTGCTGCCGCATCTGACCGTTTTGCAGAACGTAATGTTCCCGTTGACTATTCAGGCCACTCCCAAAGCCGAAGCCGACGCCAATGCCCGCGAGGTCGTGGAATTGGTCGGCCTGAAAGGTCGTGAAGATTATTATCCGCGCGAACTCTCGGGTGGACAGCAGCAGCGCGTGGGGATCGCCCGGTCGCTTGTGACTGAACCGGACCTTTGGTTTTTGGACGAGCCGTTTTCGGCCCTCGACCCATTGATCCGCCGCGAGATGCAGGACGAATTCCTGCGCCTGCAGGAGCGCCTGCACAAGACGATTGTCTTCATCACCCATGATTTTGAAGAGGCGGTCAGACTGGCTGATCGGATTGCCATCATGAAGGATGGTGAGGTGATCCAGATCGCCACACCAGAACAGCTTGTGATGCATCCTGCAACGGATTACGTCGCTGAATTCACACGGCATATCCCCCGGTCCAAAGTTCTGACAGTCGGTGGCGTCATGATGGCCGGGGCTGCTGGCGAAGGGGACCCGATCTTGCAATCGACCCGCGTGTCCGATGTGGCCGAACGGATCATTGCCGCAGACGCGCCGATCCCTGTTGCTGACAACAACGGGCAAGTCGTTGGCGCCATTGATCGCAAGGCCGTGGCGCACGTGCTGTTTGGCGGTGGAGACGTGGCATGACACGCCTGAACCGCAGTCAGATCATCATTCTGGTGCTCGTTCTGATCACGGTCATTCTTGGTTATTATGGTCGCGATCTGAGCAAAGCCTTGGATGCGCGCTGGCTGACAAAGTTCCCTTCGGCCTGGGTCATTCCGTTCAAGTCCTATATCTCGTTGGCAATGTCCTGGCTGATCGAAGATGCGGCCGTTGGTCCGGTCTCGTTCACCGATATCACCCGCGCCATCGCATGGTTGATCGAACAGCCCTATAATCTGGTTCTTGCCCTGCTGGCCGACGGCTTTGTCAGCGGTCAGGGGAATGACGCGCAGGTGATCCTGCCTGCAATCAGCTGGATTGTGGTCATCACCGCCGTTGTCGCCTTGGGTCAATATTGCCGTGACTGGGGATTGGCCGCTTTGGTCGGGGCCTGCTTTATCTATCTTGCAGTTTTCGGACAATGGGGCAGCGCCATGGTGACGCTGGCGTCGGTCCTGATTGCCGTACCAATTGGCGCAGGTGGAGGATTGCTGTTGGGCATTCTGGCCTATCGCCATCCGCTTTTTGAAAAGATCATCTCGCCCATTCTGGACTTGATGCAGACGATCCCGATCTTTGCTTATCTGGTACCGATCCTGTTCATGTTTGGTTTTGGCCCGATCTCTGCCTTGGTCGCGACGATCATCTATGCGACCCCACCGATGGTGCGGATCACCACGCTGGCGCTGAAAGGCGTTGATCCCGAAATCCTGGATTTCGGGCGCATGGCGGGTACAACCCAGCGGCAGTTGATGTGGCGAGTGCTTGTGCCCTCGGCCAGCCACAGCCTGATGGTAGGCGTCAATCAGGTGATTATGCTGACCCTGAACATGGTCATCATCGCCTCGATGATTGGGGCAGGGGGGCTGGGCTTTGACGTCCTCGCCGCGCTGCGCCGTCTGGACATTGGAGCAGGGTTCGAAGCCGGCATCGCCATCGTGGTACTGGCCATTGCCGTCGACCGTCTGAGCCAAGCCTTTGCCGAACGTATGGGGCAAGTGCATCATGAGGCTCCCGGCTCGTGGATCGCTCGTCATCGCCGGACGGTTTTGGTGCTGATTTTATTGGTGCTGACCTGGGTTCTGGGACAGTTCTCGCCACTGCTGCTGGAATACCCCCAAAGCCAGACCATCACGACCGGTGCGTTCTGGGATGACACTGTCGCGTACCTGAACGTCAACTATTTCGACATGTTCGAGGCCATCAAAGTCTTCTTTCTGACGTGGTTCATGATCCCGATCAAAACGGTTCTGCTGGGTATCCCATGGCCTTGGGCCATCGCGATGCTGACCTTGCTGGGATGGCACGCTGGCGGTTGGCGGCTGGCGCTGTTGTGTGGTGGGATGGCCTCATTGATCCTGCTTTCGGGCTTGTGGTCAAAGGCGATGGTAACCGTGTATCTGTGCGGTGCATCCGTCATATTGGCGACGCTGATCGGTGTGCCCCTGGGAGTTTTGTCGGCGCTGAACAAACGCGCCGGGACGGCCATCAACCTGCTGATCGACACGCTGCAAACCCTTCCCAGCTTTGTCTATCTGATCCCTGTCGTCATGCTGTTCCGGGTCGGCGATTTCACCGCCCTGATCGCCATCGTCCTCTATGCGCTGGCCCCAGCTGTCCGCTATGCCGCCCATGGCGTGCACTCGGTCAGTGAGGAACTGATCGAGGCAGGTCTGGTCTCAGGCTGCACCCGTACGCAACTGCTGCGCCATATCCGGCTGCCGATGGCGTTGCCTGAAATCCTGCTGGGCGTCAATCAGACGATCATGCTGGCGCTGTCAATGCTGGTGATCACCGCCCTCGTCGGTACCCGTGATCTGGGGCAAGAGGTCTACATCGCCTTGACCAAAGCCGATACCGGTCGCGGTCTGGTGGCCGGTCTGTCGATTGCCTTCATTGCCATCATCGCTGATCGGTTGATCAATGCCAGTGCCCGTCAGGCCCGCACCCGCTTTGGACTGGAGAGTTGATATGAGCCATCCTGATCTGATGACCCGCATCCGCGCTCTGCCAATCTGGCAGGGTAAAATCGAGGCCACTCCTCTGACCGGTGGCATCACCAACTTGAACTTCAAGGTAACGGATGGCAGCGGGTCTTATGTGGTGCGTGTGGGCGACGACATCCCCCTGCATCAGGTGATGCGGTTCAATGAGCTGGCCGCCAGCAAGGCAGCCAATGCAGCGGGTCTGTCGCCTGCCGTGGTACATTCCTCAGGTGATCTGACAGTGCTGGAGTTCATCGAAAGCCGCACCTTGACGGAAGAAGATGTCCGCCATCCGAACATGCTGCCCCGTGTTCTCGAATTGGTCAAAACCTGTCATGTCGAAGTGCCGAAACACCTGCGCGGGCCGTCGCTGGTATTCTGGGTATTCCACGTCATCCGGGACTATGCCGCAACACTGACCGAGAATGACAGCGCCCATACAAAGCTAATCCCCGATCTGATCGACGCAGGCACGCTGCTGGAGCGTGAGGCAGGGCCGTATGACATCGTGTTCGGCCATAACGACCTGCTCTGTGGCAATTTTCTGGACGACGGCAATCGCCTTTGGCTGATCGACTTCGACTATGCCGGATTCAACTCGCCGCTTTTTGATCTGGGCGGGTTGGCGTCGAACAATGGGCTGTCGCCTGAACAGGAAGACTGGATGCTTGAAGCCTATTTTGAGGCCCCGATAACCGACGACCTGCGCCATCGATATGCGGCGATGAAATGCGCCTCGCTGCTGCGGGAAACCATGTGGAGCATGGTGTCCGAGATCACCTCGGATATCGACTTTGATTACGCAGCCTACACAGCTGAAAACCTGGCGCGGTTTCGCGCAGCCCTTACCGATTTCGAAAACACCTGAGGACAGACATGACCGACCTTCCTACAACAGCCAAAGCCGTCATTATCGGCGGCGGGATCATCGGCTGCTCGACCGCCTATCACCTGGCCAAGCTGGGCTGGACTGACACGGTGCTTCTGGAGCGCAAGAAACTGACTTCAGGCACCACGTTTCACGCCGCAGGGTTGGTTGGACAGTTGCGTTCGAACGCAAATATCACGCAATTGCTGGGCTATTCCGTCGATCTGTACAACAAGATCGAAGAGGAAACCGGCCTCGGTACAGGCTGGAAGATGAATGGCGGCTTGCGCCTTGCTTGCAACGAAGAGCGCTGGACCGAAGTCAAACGGCAGGCCACGACAGCGCATTCCTTTGGTCTGGACATGCAACTTCTGACCCCATCCGAGGCGCAAGAGCTTTGGCCCTTGATGGATGTCTCCGACGTGATCGGCGCGGCCTATCTGCCGACTGACGGTCAGGCCAACCCGTCAGATATCACGCAGGCATTGGCCAAGGGCGCCCGCATGGCCGGGGCGAAGATATTCGAAGACACCAAGGTCATCGATATCGAGATTGAAGATGGCAAGATTCTCGCGGTAATCACCGAACATGGTCGGATCGAGTGTGAAAAGGTGATCTGCTGCGCCGGGCAATGGACCCGCACCTTTGCCAGCCGCTTTGGCGTCAACGTTCCTCTGGTTCCGATGGAACACCAGTACATGGTGACCGAACCTTTCGACGTGCCCGGCAATCTGCCCACTCTGCGCGATCCCGACCGGCTGACCTACTACAAGGAAGAAGTCGGAGGTCTGGTCATGGGCGGGTACGAGCCGAACCCGATCCCCTGGGCCACCAAGGGGATTCCGCAAGGTTTCCACTATACCCTTCTCGACAGCAACTTCGATCATTTCGAACAGCTTATGGAGCTTGCGCTGGGGCGCGTGCCTGCGCTGGAGAACACTGGCGTCAAAACGTTGACCAACGGGCCGGAAAGCTTCACGCCTGACGGCAATTTTATCATCGGCGAAGCGCCTGAGTTGAAGAATTTCTTCGTCGGCGCGGGCTTTAATGCCTTTGGCATCGCGGCTGGCGGCGGTGCAGGCATGGCGCTGGCGGAGTGGGTATTTAATGGCGAGCCGCCCTTCGATCTGTGGTCTGCTGATATTCGTCGCTTTGGCCGCCCGCATTTCGACACCGACTGGGTTCGCACCCGTACCGTTGAAGCATACGGTAAACACTACACGATGGCTTGGCCGCATGAGGAACATGACTCTGGCCGCCCCTGTCGCAAGTCGCCGCTTTACGACACGCTGAAAAAGCAAGGCGCGTGCTTTGGAGAGAAACTGGGCTGGGAACGCCCCAACTGGTACGCCGATGCATCAAAGGGCGAGACACCCAGGGATGAATACAGCTTTGGCCGCCAGAATTGGTTCAATGCCGTAGGTCGCGAACATAAAGCGGCACGCGAAGCGGCTGTGTTGTTCGATCAGACATCTTTCGCCAAATTCGCCCTTAAGGGTCCGGATGCACTGGCAGCGATGAACTGGATCTGTGCCAATGATGTGGACAAGCCGGTTGGCGCCCTTGTCTATACCCAAATGTTGAACAACAAGGGCGGGATCGAGTGCGACCTGACCGTTGGGCGTGTGGCTCATGATGAGTTCTACATCGTCACCGGTACTGGCTTCGCCGCTCATGACTTCGACTGGATCGACCGCAGCATTCCCGAGGTTATGAATTGCCAGCTATTCGATATCACCTCATCGAATGCAGTTCTGTCATTGATGGGACCAAAAGCGCGTGAGATTCTTGCGGCGGTGACGCGCGATGACGTCTCGAATAACGGGTTCAAGTTTGGCGCGATCCGCACCATCGGTATCGCCGGGTGTCCGGTCAAGGCGCTGCGTGTGACCTATGTTGGTGAATTAGGGTGGGAACTGCACCTGCCCGTGGAGTATGCACAGACCGTCTATGACGCGCTGATGGAGGCCGGGCGGCCGCATGGATTGATAAATGCGGGCTACAGGGCCATTGAATCGCTGCGCCTTGAAAAAGGCTACCGCGCCTGGGGTTCGGATATCGGGCCGGATCATACGCCGTTCGAAAGTGGCTTGGGCTGGGCCGTGAAACTCCGGAAGAATATTGATTTCAAAGGGCGTGCCGCCTCTGAGGCGCAAAAAACCGGCGGCGTAAAGAAGATGCTGGCATGTTTCACGGTTGAACCCGACGTTGTTCTTCTGGGGCGTGAAACGATCTATCGGAATGGCGAAAGAGTCGGGTGGCTGACCTCGGGCGGCTATGGCTACACCGTCGGAAAGTCGATCGGCTACGGTTACATCCGAAACGCAAAGGGCGTCGACGCGGAATACGTCACATCAGGGACATATGAATTGGATGTCGCAACTCAAAGGGTTCCGTGCGAAGTGACACTGCAACCGCTGTACGACCCGCAGATGAGCCGGGTGAAAATCTGACCCGAGGGTGCAAGAGCTGATCAACTGACAAACACACAGCGATCGGAACGCATAGGGAAAGCATGCTAACACGGCAAATCCGCCCCGAATGTCCGGAAGGTCGTTGAATCTGGCTGTTTTTGACCTATAAGCCGTTGATAAAGTTATAGTATTGTTACACTTCACGCCAATCTGAAGACTGAACTGCATGACTTCTCATTCAGTTTTCAGGGCAATCAATCCTTCATCCGTCGGAAATCGGATGACTTCAGCCGAAAGGACCGGAAATGGTAACCTCAGATGCGTTGACTGAACACGCGATGAAGATTGCTGATATTGCCTCGGAGTCCGCTATGCGTTTTTTTCGGGGTTCTTTAGGTGTTGAATTCAAGCAGGATGAAAGCCCGGTGACGCAGGCCGACAAGGCAGTTGAAGCAGAAGTACGGGCCTATCTGAATCAGCATTTCCCAGAGCATGGCATCTTTGGCGAAGAACACGGTCAGGAGGCTGGCGACGGGCTCCATATGTGGGTCATTGACCCCATTGACGGAACCCGATCGTTTCTGTCCGGCCATCCCTTGTTCGGATTCCTTTTGGCTCATCTATTTGATGGACAACCTCAGTTCGGACTGGTCGGAATGCCGGCCTTAGGTGAGACCTACTTGGGAGTAATTGGTGACGGCGCCCGCCTGAACGGGCGACTGGTACAGGTCGCACAAACAACACGCCTGGATCAATCGGTTTTGTATGTGAATGAAGGGGACAAGATCTACCGCGACCATCCTGACCTGTTCACCCGGCTGATGACCGCAGGGCAGACGCGCCGATTTGCCTATGATTGTTACCCCCATGCCTTGCTTGCTTCGGGGCATGTCGATGCTGTCGTGGATTACGATTTGCAACCTTATGACTATCTGGCGGTCTCACCCCTTGTCACAGCCGCTGGCGGAGTGATGACCGATTGGCAGGGGCACGCTTTGACCCTCGATTCAGATGGCGCGGTCGTTTCCGCCGCAACCCCCGAATTGCATGCCGAACTGCTTGACCTCATCAATGTTGAATAATGAAAGTGTCGCGCAACCTCTGGAAACTAGTTCCCGCGATCAGATTTGAATAAATACAAGAAGACAAAAAGTGATCCTATTGACGTTGTGACGATTCCGACGGGCAACTCCTGCGGAGCCAGAAGAAGGCGTGACAAGATATCAGAGAGAGTCAGTAGAATTGCGCCCACGATGGCTGAGGCGACCAGCAGGTTTCGGTGCAGAGTTCCGGCGATGCCGCGTGCAATATGCGGTACCATCAACCCGACGAAGCCGATGACGCCGGCAACGGAAACGAAACTGGCCGTCGCCAACGCGGCAACGAAGAACATACTGAACCGCAGGCCCTGAACGGGAATACCCAGTGAAGAGGCTGTAAAATCTCCGGTCAGCAGTGCGTCAAGCCACCGGCTGCGATAAAGTGAATAGCTCAGAATCAGGCCCAATCCGATTAAGACAAGTGGGAACGTTTCCCATCTTGCCAGTCCCAAACCGCCAAGCATCCAGAATATCACCGAATGCGCAGCGCGATTGTCGCCAGAGAAAATCAGGTAATTGGTGATCGCGGAAAACAGAAAGGATACCGCCAAACCAGCCAGGATAAGTTTTTCAGGCGCGCTCGTGCGTAAGCCCTGAACCAGCGCCAGAACAATGCCGGATGCGATCAGGCCGCCGCAAAACGCCGCCAACGGCAACGTCCAGATGCCCAATACATCACCTGTGACCGTGATCACCAGAACGGCGCCAGCAGCTGCACCAGAGGACAGACCGAACAGAAACGGATCTGCCAGATCGTTTCGCGTCGTTGTTTGCAAAACAACACCAACGACGCCCAGCCCCGCGCCAATCACGGCAGCAAACAGGGCGCGGGGCAGGCGAAGGTCGAAGACGATCCGGTGCAAGGGCGACATGTCTCCGTCCACCAGACCGGTTCCAAGACCGATGGCTGTAAAAACTTCGCGCAGGGGGATAGGAGTGGTCCCGTAGACGATGGACAACAGCAAAAGGGCGGTCAGAACAACCGCCCCCAACAAAATCAAACGGCCCAATTGGACCATATCAGTTGGTCTCCGGGTGCATGGCCTTCGCCATTTTCTCGATCGCCTCGATGTTTGCCGGGCCGGGCGTCAGTTCTTCGTAACGCAGGCCAATCCAGCGTTCGTTCTTTACCGCGTCCGTTTGTGACATCACCGGATGATCCTTCAGGAACTGAAAGGTGTCCTCTGCGCCGTTGCCGGACTGATAGTCGAGCAGCACCAGAAATTCCGGGTTAGCCGCTGCCACGGCTTCCCACGACGTGCGGCCCCAGCTGGTATCCAGATCATGTGTCACGTTTTCGCCACCGGCGGCTGCGATCATTGCATCGGGAATGGCGAACTTGCCGGCAGTAAACGGAGCATCGGCCGGTCCGTCCAGCAGGAACACGCGGGGCTTTGCCAGATCGGCTGTTTTTGCTTCAATGGCGGACAGTTGGTCCTTCCAGTTGGCAACCAGCGCTTCGGCCTCGTCCTCGACCTGCATGACCATGCCCAGACGCAGAACGTCACCAAACAAAAGGTTCATGCTGGCCTCGGGGCGATTCTTGTCCAGATGCACGCAGCTTTCGGTCAGGACCATGGTCTTGATACCAAAGGGTTCCAGGGTGTCGGGCGTGACATCGCCACCGGGTTTCATGCCATAGTACCAACCGGCAAAGAACAGATCGGGCTCGACGGCCACAAGGTTTTCAATGGTCGGGTATTTGGGGGCAAGTTCTGGGATATCGCCACGCTGAGCATCAAAATCGGGGCTTGTTTTGTACCAGCCGGTAATTCCGGTAAGCCCCACGATCTTGTCCTGAAGGCCGAGTGCAAAGGCCATATCCGTCATGTTCATGTCGTGCACGACCAGACGCTCGGGCGCCGTTTCAAAAACAAGCGGTTCGCCGCAGTTGTCCACCGTGACGGCCTCCGCTGCTGCGCCACTTGCCAAGCCAGTGAAAACAACCACTGGCCAGAGTTTGTGCATCATTTTTAGCTCCTGTTATGATGACAGTTTTCGTTTTCGGATATCCAGCGCCGGGATCATGCGGCCTTCGTGCTGAAAGCACAGATAATCCACACCAAATGTGTCACGTACCCGGTCTGTGGTCAGAACTTCGCTGACAGGCCCGAACCCGGTCAGGCGCGTGGCTTTCATCAACGCCACATGGCTGGCGAATTCCGGGATCATGACCAAATCATGGACGATCATGACGACCGTTACCCCCAGGTCAGCGACCAAGGACAGCATGTGCCCCTTGGCATCCGGGTCCAGATGGTTGGTTGGTTCGTCCAGAAACAACAAAGACGGATTCTGGGCCAATGCGCGAGCAATATGTGCGCGCTGACGTTCACCGCCCGACAGTTGGCTCATCGGTTTGTTTGCGAAATGCGACAGTTCGGTCGTCGTCAGCACCCGTTCAAGATCAGCTTTATGTTGAGCCGTCGATCGTTCACCCTGAATCGGGATTTGTCCCAGCGCAACATAGTCTTGCAGCCGCATCCGTCCATCGGGCGTTTCCTGCTGTCCGACCACAGCAATGGATCGGGCGCGTTGGCGGGCGGACAGAGTGCGAAGGCTTTTGCCTTGAATCCAAACATCACCCAACGCAATCCGTTCGATCCCGCATAGCAGTTTCAGCAGAGTGGTCTTACCGGCACCGTTCGGTCCGGCAATTGCCAGAATTGATCCTTCTTCCAGACGAAAGGACACGTCCTGCAACAGGATATCACCATTGAGAGCGTAGTACTCCAGATCCTCGGCAACCAGAAAACTCATGACGTCCCTCGGGATGGCAAAGCGGGTATTCGCGACAGGGTCTTTGCAAAGAGGGCAGGAGGACGGTCCGACGCGCTTGTCCAGCCATCGTCGCTGTCGCCGAACTGCGTCGCGAATTCGACCAGGGCAGCCAGGTCGTGTGATGTCTTAATGTCGCCGAACAGGTACTGCGCTTTGCCTGCGGCCTGAAATCCAACGGTCATGGCCCGTTCACAACCTGCCATGCAGGCCACCATTCGGGTTTCAAAACCGTCAGGCAACTGAGCGTCCAGTGCGTCTTGCGCGGCCTCGGCAGGCATCGTCCCCTGACATGTTGAACAGATCAGAACGTAGTGATCAGAATAGCAGGCCATTGCCATCTCCGTCGTTTGCCAGATGCAGACAGAGGGCAAATACCCATATATTACGCAAACGCGCCATCAAGCCTCCTTCGGGGACGCCCCGCCCCGGGTTGGTTTACCATGCGATGGCAGGTCTCCTGACTTGCGGGTCAAGGCTCGGCCCACCTTCCCAACCCTTTCGGATCAGTGGTACAGTGGCGTCGCTCACCGCTTACAGTTGCGGGGGCAGTCACGGACTTGGCGCATCCCTGCGCCGCACCGTATTCCCATTTTCATCCCTTGCGGAACCATCCCGATCAGCTAGTCCGGCTACGCAAGACTTGTCAAGCGGCAGACGGTGTGGGGTGGTGGAAGGATTTGCGATAGTTGAGCCGACTATCCTGTTCACGCCAGCCCGGACCGAACGGTGTCAATAGTCCGATACAAGCAGGAAATCCGGCTCTGCATCTTCTTCGACCTTTGAAAACCGCGGGATTGGCTCTTCAAAGACATTGTCCGTACGGTCGTCATTCACGGTCGAAACCTCGCCAATAAGGCAATCGCCGCGCTCCGCCCAGAAAGCGTGCCAGATGCCGGGCATCAGAGTTACACTTTGCCCCTGCTTCAGCCGCAAGTGCTCTCCGGGTTGCAAGGTTACAGGGCAGGCATCGCTGGGGACCGTCACCGGGTTGTCGCGGTCAACGCCACCGTTTGGATCCGACGCATAGATTTCCAGAACGAGGTCGCCGCCGCCCCGGTTGATGATGTCTTCTGCTTTGACGATATGTCGGTGCATCGGAGAAAGCTGATTGTCTTTCGAGATCAACAGTTTTTCCGCATAGAGCATCCCGCGCCCGGATTTCAGATCCTTCGCCTCACCATTGCGCAGAGTGAACAGAAAAAGCCCAAGTTCGTCGAAACGGCCTTGTGCGTAATCGGTTATGTCCCATCCCAGCCCGCGGTTGCGAATCGTTTCCGCCAGAGGGCTGCGCATTTGCTCTGACGTCCAATTCGCAAAGGGTGGCAACACGGCACCGAAGGACTGAATAAACGCGTGTGCCTGGGATTTGATACGGTTGATTTCAGATCGTTTCATTGTGCCATTCTAAAGATCAAAGCTCATGCGCCCAAGGCGGTTCCGCCCCGGCTCGGGATACGGTCACTGCGGCCACATCCGCGCCCAGTTCCATAGCCGTTCGCAAGTTTTCCGCAGTCAATCCGCGCAGACCTGATTTGGTCAGATGCCCTGCACGGCTGAGACCGGTCAGGACGCCAGCGTTGAACGTGTCACCTGCGCCGATTGTGTCGACTACTTCAACGGGCTTCACAGGAACCGAGACTTCTGAACCATCTGCCAAGTAACCGTGCGCCCCGTCGCTGCCACGCGTAACGATGACAGCGGTTGGACCCGCCTGCAACAGCAGAGACGCCTTCGCGGCTTCGGATTCGTTACCCGGAATGATCCAGTCCAAGTCCTCGTCTGAAACCTTGACGATATCTGCTCGTGAGACCATGCGGTTCAAACGCGTTCTAAATCGGGTTTGATCCTTGATGAAACCCGGGCGGATATTCGGATCCAGCATCACAGCCCGGTCGGAACCGTGGCGGTCCAGGATGGCGGCATAAGCATCTGCGCAAGGTTCACAGGCAAGGCTGATACCACCGAGATACAGAGCGGAAACCGCTGGAAGTTGATCGGGCAAGTCTTCGGGCAGCAACATCCGGCCCGCCGTGTTTTCATCAACAAAGCTGTAAGACGCGTGCCCATCAGAAAGCTGTACAAAGGCAAGCGTGGTCGGGCGGTCCGAGATAATCACATGCGTCGTGTCCACATGACTGGCTTTCAGGCCATCGATCAGTTGCCGTCCGAACATATCCGATGACAAACCTGTCAGCATTCCAACCGGCACGCCCAGACGCCCCATCGCAACAGCTGTGTTCAGAACTGCACCACCGGTATGTGGCACAAAACCCAGTGCACCCGACACGGTCGGTTCTGAGATCATATCTATCAGCGCTTCACCACAGCACAGGATCATGTCTTGGTCCTTCTTGGAATAGAAATTTCGGTTAGTCTGGTTACTGTCTCAGCGCGTTCTTGCAGAAGTTGTTTGCGCCGATGATCCCGAACTCTGCCTGTTCAGACACGTAGAGGTTCAGGGAACGGCGCAAATCGCTGAAGCGGCCGCCGCCGTTGAACGCATCCTTGAAGTTGTCACTGAAAAGCCAGCGGTTTTTCTCGGCAACGCCGCCCACAAGGAAAACGCCTCCCTCTGGCATCAAGGTGACCGCCAGATCACCCATCAATGCACCCAGATGAGTGGTAAAAATCTGCGCCGTTTTTTCGGCGATGAGATCGGTGCCGCTGCGGGCATCGTTCAGAATTTCTTTCGCAGAGCGCACCTGTGCCCGCGCCTGACCGGCTGCCAATTCAACGGCCTGATACAGTACCGGTAGGCCGGTTCCACTCAGGAACATTTCTGCTTCCAGAGCCAGGCTGTCCCCAAAGAAACAGCCCGGTGCGATACGACGCGCCGCTTCAAAGATATCAACTTCTTCGCGATGGCGCGGGTACAGACCCACATGCCCGCCTTCGCCGGAAACCGTATGATATCTGCCTTCTGAGTAAAGCAAGGCGCCAACGCCGAGTCCGGTTCCGGGGCCAACAACCAATCGTGTGCCTGCGGGCGGCGTTGCCTGTCCCTGCAAGACGGCAACATCCGACCGGGTTACCTCGGCTACCGACCATGCCGCGGCGGTAAAATCATTTATGACAAAGGTGCGCTGCGCTCCTGTTGCATTTGCCAACTCTGTCTCCGAGAGATCCAGGTTTGCGTTGGTCAGTTGAATAGTCCCATCCCTGACGGGCCCCGCGCCCGCAGCTACGACGGCCTGTGGATTTGTTCCGATTTCGTCTCTGAGATCATGGAACGCCTCCAACAGGTCTTCCAATGTCCCCGTCGGATGTTTCCGAAGACCTGCCAATTCGCCATTCGTGACGACGCCCAAACGTGTGTTCGTGCCACCAATATCCGCAACCAGGTTCCAATGCTCATGCACAGCCCCGAATGGTTGCGCTAACGGCTGAGAGACGTTCTGACCCTCGGACAGGGCGGATTTTAGCGCCATGAAAGACGCTTTGGGCGTTCTCCCAAGTGTTTCGAAATCCACGTCCACCAGTCCAAACCTCTTCTCGTACCCGAAGGCCCATTCGTAATTGTCCAATAGCGACCAGACAAAATAGCCATTCACCGGAACACCTTGTGTCAAAGCGTCCTGCACGGCCGCGAGGTGCCGGTCGAGATAATCGATACGATCATCGTCCTGCACGCGCGCCTCACTCGCCATACCGTTTTCGGTGATATAGATTGGCATCGCGCCCGTATAGTCTTTCGTTGTTCTGATAAGAAAGCGGGTGAGGGCAGAGGGCTCAATTTCCCATCCCATCTGCGTTTTCGGCAAAGGCCCGGGAACCTCTTGCAGGCTGGGCCAGGCGGTGTCCGCCGGGGCGATCAATTTTCGGGTATAGTAGTTCAACCCGCACCAATCGACCTGTGCTCCGATGGTTTCAAAGTCGTTCTGCCAGCCCTTGGGCAGGTGTGGCTCCAATCCCACCAAGGCTGTTTGGGGATATTCTCTTTTGAAAATCCCGGCAAGGAAGAACCGGTTATAAATCGCGTCGTAGCGATCTGCGGCAAGCCGCGCTTCCGCGCTGTCATCTGCTGGCTCGGACCATTCGAGGTTGAACACAGCGCCCAGATTGCTCATGCCAAGACTGCGCATGGCCTGAATGGCCCTGCCGTGGGCCAACAAAACGTGATGCATCGCTCGCGCAGCGGCGCGGATGTCGCGCAGACCGGGCGCATGGTGGCCTTCAAAATGACTCAGCCAACTGACACACCAGGGTTCGTTGATCGGCGCGGCGCTGAACATCCGGTCACCGATCCGACCCATGATGACCTGCGTATAATCCGCGAACCAATCCGCGACATCGCGATTGCACCACCCCCCCTGATCCGCAAGCGCTGACGGTAGTTCCCAATGATAAAGCGTCACACAGGGGCGGATACCGCGCTCCAGCAGGGCGTCCGCCAATCGGTCATAATAGTCCAGCCCCGCCTGATTGACCTGACCACGCCCTTCCGGCAATACACGTGCCCAACTTGTCGAAAAGCGATAACAGTCAAACCCGGCTTCGCGCACTAGATCGAAATCCTGCTCGAACCGGTTCAGGTGATCGCAGGCCACGTCTCCGTTTTCTCCGCGCACCACGTTGCCCGGCGACGCCGCAAAGGTATCCCAATGAGTCTGCCCCGCACCGCCCTGTGCATGGCCTTCAATCTGGTACGCAGAGGTGGCAACACCAAAGAGGAAATCTTTGGGGAAATCAGCGCGTAAGTGTTTCATGGCTACAACCTGTTGGGCGCAGGGCCGGTTGACCTGCCAACTACCAGTTCGGCCTCCAGCAATCTAGTTTTGACTGGATCATTCGGAGATTTGATGCGCTGGATCAACATGTCAGCAGCCATTTCACCTGCCTGCCGGACGGACGAGCGCGTTGCGGTGAAGATAGGTACATCCTGCCCGTTCTTCAAATAGGACAGGTCGTCGTCATGGGCGATCACTGATACATCCGCACCCATCTCAAGCCCGCTTTCGGACAGAGCGCGCCGCACACCGATGGCGGATATCATCGACGAACACAGAATCGCAGTCGGAGGGGTGTCCAGGCGCAACATGTTTTGCGTTTCGTGGTGGCCGTATACCTCTGTCATTTCAGCGCTGCGCATCAGATTTGCATCGGGCGCAAGCCCGGCCCGCCCAAGCGCCTCAAGATATCCGTCGCGGCGGCGTTGGGCGAAATCCATATCTTCCAAACCGTTGATCAGAGCGATACGGCGATGGCCAAGGTCAATCAGAAAGCGCGTGGCACGCATGAACGAGCTTTTGTTGTTCACATCGATCCAGTCATACAAAGTGTCGACGCCGGTTGAGCGTCCGTGCACGATGAATGGGACGCCCATGCGGGTCAGGACTTCGATCCGTGGTTCGTTCACTTTGGGGCCTTGCAGCACGACTCCGTCCACCGCGCCCCGCTGAAAGAGACTCCGATACGCTTCTTCAATCGAGGTGTCGTCGGCGTTGGTGAACATCATGTCATAGCCATGTTCAGCGTATTTCTTTGCGGCACCGGCGACGAAATCCCCGAAGATCGGGTTGACCATTTCATGTTGTGACGAGCTGGGAATCACGTGGCCGATTACCATGGATCGTCCGGTTGCAAGCCCTTTGGCACGACTGTTCGGCCGGTACCCATGTTTGTGCGCCGCAGCTTGAACGCGCGCACGTGTGTCCTCGCTCACTTCAGGGTACCCGTTCAACGCCCGGCTGACCGTAGTTTGCGAAAGACCCAGAACTTCGGAGAGCTGCTTCAGGTTCATTTTACGATTCAAAGCGCCTTCAATTGAGTGGTTCTTTTCTGTTTTGTGAGCAAATGCTGCTTCCGTCAACTTATTTTGCGTGGAAAGCAGAAAATATAAGTAATTTTGGCGATGGGAAGCAAAATGTTGACAGAGAGCTATTGTTAGCGGATAACACGCAATATCCAAAGCGCTTTGAAGGCGAGTCTTTGAGCGCACGATAGCTTGGGAGGAGGATTTGATGAAAAACGCGCTTTACGCAGGTGCGGCGGCACTCGCCCTGGTAGCCGGATCAGTTCAGGCGGAGGGTGAGTTGATTCACGCCGTCGGCGAGGGCAGTTTTGACTGGGATGGGTTTCAGGCCTTTGCCGAAGCAAATGACCTGTCCGGCGAAAGCCTGACTATTTTCGGCCCCTGGCTGGCTGGCGAGGGCAAGTCTTTCGAGAACCTTGTGGCCTATTTCGACGAAGCAACAGGTGCGAATTCCAGCTATGTGGGCTCGGACTCTCTGGAACAGCAAATCCTGATTGATGCAGCCGCAGGTTCCGCGCCGAACCTGACTGTTTTCCCGCAGCCCGGTCTGGCGGCAAACCTCGCCAAGCAGGGGTATCTGACACCTTTGGCCGAGGGCTCGGCGGACTGGATAAAGGAAAACTTTGCTGCCGGTCAGTCCTGGGTGGATCTGGGAACGTTTCAAAACGCCGACGGAGTAGACGATTTCTACGGTTTCTTCTTCAATGTGAACGTCAAGTCTCTGGTCTGGTACGTGCCCGAAAACTTCGAAGACTTTGGGTATGAAGTGCCCGAAACCATGGAAGAGTTCAAAGCTCTGATGGATCAGATGGTCGAAGACGGTGAAACGCCCCTATGCGTCGGTCTGGCTTCGGGTGGCGCAACGGGTTGGCCCGCAACGGACTGGGTCGAAGACCTTATGCTGCGCACGCAACCACCAGAAGTCTATGACCAATGGGTTTCCAACGAGATCAAGTTCGATGATCCCCGCGTCATCGCTGCGATTGAGGAATATGGCAGCTTTACCCGCAATGACGAATATGTGGTTGGTAATGCAGACGACACGGCGGCAATTGACTTCCGGGACAGCCCCAAGGGTCTATTCGATAGCCCGCCGGCTTGCATGATGCATCGGCAAGCGTCGTTTATTCCCGCCTATTTCCCTGAAGGCACGGAATTGGGGGTGGACGCTGACTTCTTCTATTTCCCGGCTTACGCCGAAAAAGACCTGGGCACACCAGTGCTCGGGGCAGGGACACTGTTCACGATCACGAACCCGAACCCGGCCACCGAAGCATTCATGGAGTTCCTGAAGACGCCATTCGCTCATGAGATCATGATGTCGCAGGATGGCTTCCTGACGCCCCACCTGGATGCAGACCCCGAGAACTACTCGAATGATTCACAGCGCGGACAGGGTGAAATCCTGACCAACGCAACGACCTTCCGCTTTGACGGGTCTGACCTGATGCCGGGTGCGGTTGGGGCAGGTACTTTTTGGACGGGGATGGTCGATTACTCTTCGGGTGCAAAAGGTGCAGCCACCGTGGCACGTGAAATCCAGGCATCCTGGGACGCAGCCAAGTGACCAACTCATGGGGCGGTCCTAGGGCCGCCCCACTTGCCAAACGGATGGGCGCACCATGACACCCGCACTTCAAGGCCTGCTGACGATCGCTATCGGCGTGTCGGGTTGCGTAGGCTACTTCTACTTTTCCAACCAGTTTCTGGACAAAATCCTGTTTCCGCCGCGTGGTCCGAATGCGGGCCGAAACATCAACCGCGCGAACTTGATCCGTCCATGGTTGTTCCTGTTCCCGGCGCTTGCTGCGCTGGGGCTTTATCTGGCGTATCCGGTGGTTGAAACCTTGCGCCTTTCGCTTACGGAACGTGTGCCCGGTGGCGGATACCGATGGGTTGGCCTGGAAAACTATACCCAAATGGCGGCTGAGCCGAAGTTTTGGGAAGCCATGCGCAACAACATGTTCTGGTTGATTGTCGTACCAGCCATGTCAACGGCTTTTGGTCTTCTCGTGGCGCAACTGACTGACCGCATCCGCTGGGGCAACTTTGCCAAGTCCTTGATCTTCATGCCGATGGCCATTTCGTTTGTTGGTGCATCGGTGATCTGGAAACTGGTTTATGACGCGCGAACAGCTGAACAAGACCAGATAGGAATCCTGAACGCGCTGTACATCTTCTTCGGCGGCACCGAACCCAACACGTGGTTAACAATTCCCTTCTGGAACAGTTTCTTTCTGATGGTTGTCCTGATCTGGATTCAGACGGGTTTCGCCATGGTCATTCTGTCGGCGGCCTTGCGCGGTATTCCCGAAGAAACCATCGAGGCGGCCATTTTGGATGGGGCCAATCCCTTTCAGATCTTCTTCAAGATCAAGGTGCCGCAGATCAAAACCACAATCCTTGTTGTTTGGACGACGATCACGATCACCGTTCTCAAAGTGTTCGACATCGTCTTTGCCATGACCAACGGCCAGTGGGAGACGCAGGTGCTGGCAAACTACATGTATGACAAGCTTTTCCGCGCCAATGACTGGGGCGTCGGGTCGGCCTCGGCCATGGTGATCATGTTGCTTGTTGCGCCGATCCTCGTCTGGAACGTGCGCAATGCACGCAAGGAGATGGAGTAAGCCATGAGCGATATCGCAGGAACGAAACCCGCGCTCAGATGGGTGGTGCATCTGTCAGTCGTCTTTCTTGTGGCCCTTTGGGTCATCCCCACGCTTGGCTTGCTGATTTCGTCCTTTCGGACGGCAGATCAGATATCGTCCAGCGGCTGGTGGCGGTCGCTGTTCCCCTCCGAACAAAACCTGACCCTTCGCAGTGCCGCACCGGAGACGCAGGTGCTGGAAAACGGAGTGTATGTCATTCAGGGGGCGTTGTTCGGCGAAGATGAGCAAGCAACGATTTCCAGATGGGGTATCAGTTCGCGCGAGGTAGATGCGTTTGAGCCGGGCCAAACAGCAAAACTGCGGCGAGGTGGCACGATCACGGTGGATGCGGTTGGCAACTACCGGATGGAGAACACCGAAGAGTTCACAGGTGATCGCGGCGCACGCATCTTTGTTACGGCCGAATTGCCGCCCGAGTTCACTTTAAAAAATTACCAAAAGGTTCTTCTGGATCAAAGCAGTACAGACAGCATGGCCAAGGCGTTCTTCAACACGCTGACAGTGACTATCCCAGCGACCATAATCCCGATTCTGGTTGCCGCCTTTGCAGCTTATGCGCTGGCGTGGATGGATTTCCCCGGACGGGCCTTGCTGATCGCGGCCGTTGTTGGCCTTTTGGTCGTGCCGCTTCAATTGGCCTTGATCCCGTTGCTGAAATTTCACCTCAATATCGGGATCGGTAAAGGATACCTGGGCGTCTGGCTTGCGCATACAGGGTTTGGGATGCCCCTGGCGATTTACCTGCTGCGTAATTACATGGCTGGATTGCCGCGTGATCTGATCGAAAACGCCCGCGTCGACGGCGCCACCGAGTTTCAGATCTTTACCAAACTGATCCTGCCACTCAGCTTCCCGGCGCTGGCGTCTTTCGCGATCTTCCAGTTCCTGTGGACATGGAATGACCTGCTTGTTGCCAAGGTTTTCCTGATCGACGCGACCGGCCAGACAACCGTGATGACGAACCGCATCGTCGAGTTGCTGGGTACACGTGGCGGCAATTGGGAAATCCTTGCGACCGCTGCCTTTGTCTCGATCTTCGTGCCGCTGGTCGTCTTCTTCGCAATGCAAAAATACCTGGTCCGCGGCCTGTTGGCCGGATCTGTCAAATAGAGGCGTCTGATGAACGTGCAGAACAACCTTGAACAATGCAAAGCAACGAAACTGTCTTCGGACTGGTGGCGCGGGGGGGTGATCTATCAGATCTACCCACGCAGTTTTCAGGACAGCAACGGCGATGGGATCGGCGATCTGAAGGGCATCACTGCGCGACTGGACTACATCGCCTCTCTGGGCGTTGATGCAATCTGGATCTCGCCGTTTTTCAAATCGCCGATGAAGGATTTTGGCTACGATGTCAGCGATTACCGCGATGTCGATCCCATGTTCGGGTCGCTGGCGGATTTCAAAGAGCTTCTGGATCAGGCCCATGCGAAGGGTCTGAGGATCATGATTGATCTGGTTCTGTCGCATACATCAGATCAGCACCCTTGGTTCAGCGAAAGCCGCAGCAGTCGAGAGAACCCGAAATCCGACTGGTATGTTTGGGCGGACCCCAAACCGGATGGCACGCCTCCGAACAACTGGCTTTCGATCTTCGGCGGCTCGGCCTGGCAATGGGATGCCCGACGCCTGCAATATTATCTGCACAACTTCCTGACATCGCAGCCGGATCTGAATTTCCACTGTCCGGCTGTTCAGGATGCGTTGCTGGACGTGGCGCGGTTCTGGCTTGATCTGGGTGTGGATGGTTTTCGGCTGGATACCATCAATTTCTATTTCCACGACAAGGCGCTGCGCGACAATCCCGCGCTGCCGATGGATCAACGCAACGCCACGATCGCACCGGCAGTGAATCCTTACAACCATCAGGATCACCTATTTTCAAAAAGCCAGCCCGAGAACATCGCCTTCCTCGAACGACTGCGGGCTTTGACGGACGAATATGAAGGCCGAGCTTGCCTGGGCGAGGTCGGAGATGCGCAGCGCGGGCTCGAGGTCATGGGCGAGTACACATCTGGGGATAAACGGATGCACATGTGCTATGCCTTCGAATTCCTGGAAAACCGCGCATTGACAGCCGCTTACACCAGGCACGTTTTTGATCAGTTAGAGGCGAAGGCAGGGGACGCGTGGCCATGTTGGGCGTTTTCCAACCACGACGTGCAGCGTCACGTCTCGCGCTGGAATTTGGACGACGCCGCGGCCCGCCAGCACGCGGTTCTGATGATGTGCCTGCGCGGCTCTGCCTGCCTCTATCAGGGCGAGGAGCTGGGCCTGCACGAAGCGGATGTGCCGTTCGAGAAACTGCAAGACCCTTATGGCATCGAGTTCTGGCCCGAATACAAGGGCCGCGACGGCTGCCGCACACCGATGGTTTGGGCGGCACAAGATGAACAATCGGGTTTCAGCACCGCAGAACCCTGGCTGCCGGTTAGCGCACAGCAGGCCGGGCACGCGGTAGACCGATTGGAGGCGGATCCACATTCGATGTTGAATCACTACCGTCGCGCCATTGCCTTGCGGCATGCGCATCCTGCTTTGGCAATGGGGGCGCAGACCGGGATGACAGAAACGGGTTCGGTTCTGTCTTTTGTACGTGAGGATTCACATGAGCAGATATTCTGTGCGTTCAATCTTGGTGCAGACACTGCCGAGTTCAAACTGCCCGAAGGCGGTTGGCAGGTCATGGGTCAGGACTTGGGCGGTATTGAGGGAAGCGGCAACGTTATCCTGAACGCGGCGCAGTTCATCCTGATGTTTAGGAAAAAGGGATAACGAATGTCTGAACTCAACCTTACAGATGTCGCCAAGTCCTATGGCCCTGTCGATGTTTTGAAGAACATCAATCTCGACATTGAACAGGGCGAACTGATCGTTTTTGTTGGTCCTTCCGGATGTGGCAAGTCCACCCTGTTGCGGATGATCGCTGGGCTGGAGAAGATTACAGGCGGCACGCTGGAAATCGAAGGGCAGGTTATGAACGATGTTCCGCCTGCACAGCGGGGCATCGCGATGGTGTTCCAAAGCTACGCCTTGTATCCCCACATGACCGTTCGCGAAAACATGGCCTTTGCCCTGAAAATTGCAAAAATGCCCGCAGCCGAGATTGATGCTGCCGTAGATCGTGCCGCTCAAATCCTTCAGCTGGAACCATTCCTGGACCGCCTGCCAAAAGCTCTTTCCGGGGGCCAACGTCAACGGGTTGCCATCGGGCGCGCGATTGTACGTGACCCAAAGGTGTATCTGTTCGACGAACCCCTCTCAAACCTCGACGCAGCACTTCGGGTGGCCACACGGATTGAGATCGCGCGCCTGAAAGAGGCTATGCCTGAAAGCACCATGATCTACGTGACCCACGATCAGGTCGAGGCCATGACTCTGGCCAGTCGGATCGTGGTTTTGGCCGACAAGGGCATCGCGCAGGTCGGGACACCGCTCGAGCTTTATGAAACTCCAGACAACGAGTTTGTTGCGCAGTTCATCGGGTCGCCCTCCATGAACCTGCTGTCCGGCACAATCACTGGAACCGGCGAAACGACAACCGTTGAACTGTCATCAGGCGGGATTGCAAAGTCCGGGGTTCCAACTGAAGACAGTGACCTGGGTAAAAAGGTTAATATCGGGGTGCGTCCCGAAGACTTGGTCACGACAAAGGAAACCGCGATTCTGTCCGGGAAAGTGGATTTTACCGAAGCCCTAGGCGAAGTCACGTTGCTGTATTTTGAGCAAGCCGATGGTGCGGATGCGGTGATTGCGAAACTGCCGGGGATTCAGCGAAACCTGCGTGGCCAGACAGTCTCGCTGACCGCCGCACCGGATAAGGTGCATCTGTTCCACAACGGATTATCCATGCGCAATTAGCAACGAAATGCAGTTCTTGACAGAGTTGCATTTTGTGTTTCACCATATTTGAAACGTTTCAATGGTGAAGAATGAGGGTATCAGCGCAGCTTTACACGATCCGGCAATGCGGGTACCTCACGGACCAACTGAAGTTGGTTTCCGTTTGTGGGTTTTCGGATATCGAAACCACCGGGCTGCATGACATGACACCGCAAGAGATGGCACGCATCGTCCATCAATCAGGTCTTAACCTTCGTTCTGCACATTTCGATTGGGAGGAGTTCAACGAGCGTTTCGACGACATCGTTGAAGTACTGCATCTTTTGGAATGCCAGGTGGCGGTCATGCCTTGGCTGGCGCCACAGGCGCGGCCCGGCACTGTCGAGGGATGGAAGCCAGTGTCGGGCCAGTTGTCCGATTGGGCAGATCGACTGAGGGATCACGGCATCCGTCTAGCCTACCACAACCACGACTTTGATCTGAATGGCGAGCCGGGTGAAACGCCTCTTGATCAGATTCTCGCGCAGGGAAACATCTATTGGCAGCCTGATATCGGTTGGCTCGTTGCGGCGGGTCAGTGCCCAGCTGATTTGATCACGCGTCACGCGACACGCATCCTGTCTGTCCACGCAAAGGACGTGGACCCGCAGGGCGGATCAGGTGACGGGCGTTGGCGTGATCTGGGTGAGGGTGTTGTTGATTGGGACGCCACGTTACGAGCCCTTCAAAGGACCAAGTGCACCGACCTTTTTGTCGAGCATGATGAAACCGAAGATCACAAGCGTACTTTGCAAACAGGCCGGTCGTTTTTGATTGAACAGCTTGAGGGTATCGGCTGATGGCGCGGGCAACGATCAAATCGATTGCCAAAAAAACCGGCTATTCAATCGGAACAGTGTCAAACGCCCTGCGCGGAGCCTCTTCGGTAAAGCGCGAAACGCGGGACGAAATTCAGAAGGCGGCTTCCGAGCTTGAGTACCGGGTCAATCTGGATGGCCTGAAACTGCGCACCAATAAATCCTACAGGATTGCGGTATTGGTCAGCGTTTCAGACAACGCCGCTGATGAGTGGGAGGGTGTGGAGTTTACGAGGATCTTGGCCGGAATATCCGACGCGGTTCAGGGATCTCGCTATCAGTTGAGCGTCTTCAGCATACGAGATGGCGACGCCGCGCTGCGGACCCTTCACTCTATTGTGCAGGAAGGGTTGGCAGATGGGGTGATCTTTTCCGGAACACGGGTGAATGACCAGCGTATCGCCTATCTGCAAGATAAAGGTTTTCCGTTTGTCACATACGGCATGAGCGACAGTGTCGAACCGCATCCCTACGTGGATCTCGACAGTCAGGCTGCTGCTTTTGATGCGACGGCTCGGCTGCTGGCATTGGGGCACAAGCGGATTGCGCTTATCAACCCGCCGGATGACCTGATCTATGCGCACCAGCGTCGCCAGGGATATTCAGATGCTCTGTCGGCAGGTGGCATAGAGTTTGACCCGGCACTTGTTTTCCCCGGCCCGACCACCGCGAAAATCGGGCAAAGGGCCTTTGCGGCGCTCATGCGAATGCGCAACCGACCAAGCGCCATTATTTGCGCCAACGAGGCGATGACCCTTGGCGCCTTGTCCGGAGCCGCCGATATGGGTGTTCAAGTCGGCAGGGATGTCGTCCTAATTTCAAACGACGACCTGAAACTCAGCCAGTATTTCGTCCCCCCGCCCAGCACCTACTATTTGCCGATTGGCGAGACCAGCCGCCTGCTGGGTGAATTCATGCTAAAAGCACTGGACGGCGTTAATCCGTCCGAAACTCAAAAAAAGATCAGGGCCACATTGATCGAGCGACAACCTGACACCCTGGCGCCGGGTACGGCGCAGACCAACTGAGCCAACAGAGGAGAAACCGAACATGTTCAAAAACCTATTAGCCGCTGCAACGCTTGCAATGCTGACAGCGCCGGCGGCTTTTGCCGCCGATCTGGAAGGTCGCGTACTCAAGATCGGAACGGATGCAACCTACCCCCCGATGGAAACCGTCGACGAAACAACCGGTGAAATCGTAGGCTTTGATGTCGATGTGATGAATGCAATCTGCGAAAAGATCAATTGCGTTCCGAATTTCGTAAACACCGCCTGGGACGGCATCTTTGCGGCGCTTCAGCAGGGTGAATTCGATCTGGTCATCTCGGGCGTATCGATCACGCCCGAGCGTGAAGAGACTATGGACTTTTCCGAACCTTACATCGTTGTCAGTCAGGCCATTTTGCTGCAGGTCGACAACGCGGATATGACGCTTGAGGATTTCAAAGCGGGTGGCCAGAAACTGGCGGCACAAACCGCGACGACCAATGCCCAGCTGGCGGAAGAGCTTGTGGGGCGCGAGAATGTCAGCCTCTACGACAACTTTTCGGCGGCTATTCTGGCGCTGCAGAACGCAGACGTGCAAGGGGTGATCATTGATGGTACGTCCGCCGCTGCCTACGAGCAGGAGTTTGCCGGAGAGCTGACCGTAGGCATCACAGGCCTGCAATCGGATCCATTGGGTATCGTGTTTCAGGAAGGTGACCCGACGGTGGATGCAATTGATGCCGGTCTCGCAGCCATTCAGGAAGACGGCACGCTGGACACGCTGAAAGCCAAATACTGGGGCACAAACTGATCCTTCAAGCCCTTTTGGGCCCGGCGGCTGAGGTTGCCGGGCCATGTTTCAGCGGAGAAGTAACATGTCGCGTCTCAGCACGATCCGCCCGAGCAATCTTGTGTTGCTCGCAGCCGCTCCCTTCATCTTCTATCTATTCGCTACGTCTTCGAAATACCTGCGATCTTTGATTGCAATTCTGGGGATCGGCAACAATGCAGGGCCTGTTTTCGTCGGCTTTCTGCTGATCGTCTCGGTTGCAATCCTGGGATATCTCTGCGCTCGGTATGCACGTTTTACAAATCATGCTCCGGGCTGGTTGCGCGTTTCCGCCTTAGCGGCGCTGCCCGCATCAATTGCGCTTTTGGTCTCAAGCTTCGTATCTCCACAGCTTTTGATGCCCTTCGTGGAATCCGTTTTCTTTCACTCGCTCAGCGAGAACACATCAACCCTTATCGACAGGTCCAGTCAGGCGTGGGTGTTGTATCCCGAAGTCGTGACCCAGGTTCAAACAGGTCTGCAAGTTCTTCTGGCAGTATACGCAGCCGTTGTCGCCTTGTGTCTGCTGTCGGCGCGGTTGCAACCCCCTTGGCGCTGGCGCGTTCTACTGGGGCTGGAATGCCTTACAGGTGCGGTTTTGTTTTATCTGATGTTCATGGCCCACTGGCAGTTCGCCACAGGCGTAGCCATTACATTCCGCGCAGCCATCTTCGCCTATATCTTCTCGGCCATTCTGGGCCTGATCTGGGTGGGGCTGCAGTCGTTCAAACCAAAGGCACGTACCACGATCCTGTATGGCTCGATCAGCCTGACATTGCTTGCAATATCAGCCTTTTTCTTCATGCAGCCGCAGGTCAGTTACGTTCTGGTCGGAAGCACCGAAGGGCGCATCGCCATTGTACGTGGCACGCCACAGGCGCAGGCTGATGTCATCCGGTTCGGCGAGTTCGAAGGTGCCGGCGACCAGCAATACCGCATACGCAGTGCCACTGATCCTGTCGCGGCTTTGGAGCAGATAGAAACCGTCGACAGCGTGTCCGGAGCCTTTGTGCCAGTAGACGCTCACACACAAGGCTATCCGGTTCTATGGCAGTCAGTTTTCTTGCCTGACAAATACAGAAATCCCGCGCTGGCCTTCGCCGTTTTTGGCTTTTTGCTACTCACGCTGACCATCGGCGGCGCACAGCACAAGCTGCATCCTTTGGCGGTCGGGGCTGAATTCTTTGTGGACACGATACGCGGCATTCCGATGCTGGTGATCATCCTTTATATCGGTCTGCCTTTGGCGGGCGCGGTCAAGGATGCCACTGGGGGCGGCATTGATATGACCAACATGACACGCGGGATCATTGCGATTTCGGTCGGGTACTCGGCCTATATGGCCGAAATATTCCGATCGGGGATTGAGGCTATTCCCAAAGGGCAATTGGAAGCGGGCAGTTCCCTGGGTTTGTCCCGCTGGCAGACAGCGCGGTTGATCGTGTTGCCTCAGGCCTTGCGTATCGTAACCCCACCTCTGGGAAATGAGTTTATCGCGATGATCAAGGACACCTCGTTGCTGTCCATCCTGTCCGTCCGCGACATGACCCAAAGGATGCGAGAGTTTCAGGCAGCAAGCTTTCTGCCATTTGCGCCGTTCAACACGGCGGCAATTCTGTACGTGGTACTCACCCTCGGTTGCGCAAGCTTCCTGAAATGGATCGAACGGCGCACGGCAAAGGATAGCAGATGAGCAAACTGGAGCTTGGGGTTTGCTACTATCCCGAACAATGGGACCCGTCCCAGTGGCGCAGTGACGCCGCGCGGATGGCCGAGATGGGTTTGGATTGGGTTCGGATCGCCGAGTTCACCTGGGGTCTGGTTGAACCGGCACGCGGTCAGTTTCGCTGGGACTGGCTGGATGAAGTCATTGAGGTTCTGGGGCAGGCCGACCTGCGGGTCATGATGTCGACGCCAACGGCTGCACCTCCCAAATGGCTGATTGATGAGCACCCCGAAATCCTGCCGGTTGGCCCGGACGGTGGGGTCAGAGGGTATGGGTCGCGCAGACATTATTGCTTTTCCAGTGACGTATATCTGGCCGAGGCGCACAGAATCGCGACGGAATATGCCGCCAGATATGGCCAGAACCCTCATGTCCATGCCTGGCAGATCGACAATGAGTACAACGACCACGACACAGCTCTCAGCTATTCTGATGCTGCACGGGCAGGCTTTCGGCGCTGGCTGGCACAACGATACGGCACGATCGACGCACTGAACGAGACCTGGGGGACCGTGTTTTGGGGGACCTGCTATTCCGGCTTTGACCAGATTGAACTGCCCAACGGTTTGGTCGCCACACCCAACCCCACTCATGCGCTGGATTTCATGCGCTATTCCTCGGATCGGGTACGGCTGTTCAACAAGACACAGGTGGATGTGCTGCGAAAACACGCGCCGGGTCGCGATATCACGCACAACTTCATGGCCGGCAGTTTCGAGTTCGATCACCACGCAGTGGCCGCGGATCTGGATGTCGTCGGCTTTGACAGCTACCCGCTGGGCAATCTGATGGGCTCAACCCTGTCAGAGAAAGAAAAGCGCCGCTATCTGCGGACCGGTGCGCCAGACTATCAGGGGTTTCATTGCGATTTGTATCGCAGTCAGGGGCAGGGTCGGATGTGGGTGCTGGAACAGCAACCGGGGCCGGTGGACTGGGCGGCTCAGAATCCTTCTCCGGCAGAGGGAATGGTTCGGCTTTGGACGTGGGCAGCTTATGCCCATGGCGCGCAAGCTGTGATGTTCTTTCGATGGCGACAAGCAAAGTTCGCGCAGGAACAATACCATACAGCTTTGCTGCGCTCGGATGGTAGTGCCGATCAAGCCGCTCTTGAGCTGGTTCAGGTTGTGAAAGATTGCGAAAACTTGCCGCCGACGACGCGCAGGAAAGCCTCGGTGGCGATGATGCTGGATTACGCTTCGATCTGGGCGGCCGATATCCTGCCGCATGATGATCACTTTCCCAATTCCCATATCTTTCGCGAATGGTACACTGCCTTGCGCAGTCTGGGGGTGGACATTGATTTTGTGGGGCCCGAGGATGGCCTGGACGGTTACGCCCTGATCGTACTTCCGCAAAGCATGATTGTGACCTCGGATCTGGCCGCAAGACTTGATGCTTCCGGGGCAAAGCTTTTGATTGGCGCCCGGTCCGGCAGCAAAACGCCGCAAATGCACACCCCTTCAAATCTGGCCCCGGGTGCGCTGGCAAACTTGACCGGCGTTCGTATTGCCCGCGTCGAATCGCTTCCTGATATCGCGCGGGAATCCGTACAACTGCAAAACGGTCAGCTCTTTGACTTTAGTGGGTGGCGCGAAATCGTCGAGACTGAGGAAAATGTCCTGGCCCGCTTCAAAAGTGCCTACTGTGACGCCAGCCCAGCGGTCATCCGGTCAGATCGCGCAACATATCTGGCCATGGTCCCCAGCGGTGCGCTCTTGCGGGTGATTATGCGGGATGTCCTGGAATGGGCGGGGCTGAAGCCTCTGGACTGCGATCCCGACATGCGCTTAACCCGGCGCGATACGTTGCATTTTGCCTTCAATTTTGGTGACATGTCCAAACCCCTGCCTGAGGGTGGAGCGCGACGCATGCTGATTGGCTCTGATCCGGTCGGTGCGCACGATTTCACTGTTTGGCAGGAAAACTAACGCCCTGAAATTCAACCAAAACGTGTCAAGAATCAAAACTGGACATAAGAATTCCGCAAACTGTCACTTTTGGACTGACGAACGGGCACAGAAAGTCCTATGAATAAAAAACAATAACGAACTAATCCAACAACGGGAGAACACTTATGACTAAACATTCGACTCTTTCGAGACGCTCTGTGCTGAAAAGCGCGGGCGCCGCGGCACTTGCGGCACCCCTGTACAGCAAGAGCGCTCTGGCTTCGTCGGGCGAAATCAACATTCTAATGTGGTCGGATTATCTACCGCCCAGCTTCATCGAAGAGTTTGAGACCCTTACGGGAATCAAAGTGAACTACACCGGTATTGGCTCGAATGAAGAAATCATCAACAAGATGAAGGCCACCAAAGGTCAGGGCTTTGATATTGTTTCACCGACCAACAACCGCTCGCTTCAGTGGGAGCCGTTGGAGCTGTTGCAGCCTTTTGACATGAACAAGGTTCCGATCGATCTGGTGAACCCTGCCATGGCCAAGATTGGCACCGACGCTTGGGACTTTGGTGGTTCCGGTGCGCACTGGCTGCCGCATATCTGGGGTACAGAAGGCATCGCATATCGTACTGACTTGTGGCTGCCGGAAGGTGACGCTCCGTCGTATGGCGATGTGTGGTCGGAAGCGAACGCTGGCAAAACCATGGGCCGCGCGCATTCGATGATGCTGGGTGCAGGTCTTTACATGGAACGCGCTGGCGAGATGGAGCCGGGTTCGGTCTGGGCCGCGTACGGTGATGAAGACACCATGCGCAAGGTTTGGGGCCAGATCACCGACTGGTGCGTCGCCCGCAAGGATCGCATCAAGCTTATCTGGAACGACGCCGATACACAGAAAAACGGCCTGTTGAATGAAGGCGTTATTGTAGGTCAAACTTGGGACGGCCCGCCACTTGCACTGAAGTCCGCAGGCGAGCCAGTGCATTATCAGGCACCTGTCGAAGGTGCGATGGCTTGGGTGGATGGTTTATCTATGCCGACTGGTGCTGCGAATATCGACCAGGTTTACGCCTTCATCGACTTCGCCTATCAGGCCAAGCCTGCCGGTGTTGCCATTGACAGCCACGGCTACAACTCGCCGGTGCTGGGTGCTGACCAATATTCCGGCGACACCTACAAGAAGAACTTTGCCGAAGCCTATCCGGGCGACTCGCTGGCCAACCTCAATCCGTGGCCGGCCGAAGCGCCTTGGTACGCCGAAACCCGGACCGAGTTCGTCAACAAATTCAAGAGCGCTTAAGCGTTCCGAATCTTCGCCCTCCGCTTTTGGCGGGGGGCCCCTTCTGCGCGCCGTCCCGGCGTGACGGACACTAATATGGTGTGGTGAAAACACGCACTTCAGGGAGAAACCAAAAATGAGTGCAGGGGTCGGAGTCGATCTGGAAAACCTGTGGATCCGTTTCGGTGACTTCGTCGCCGTGCGCGATGCAAACGTCAACATCAACGGAGGCGATTTCTTTTCGTTCCTCGGGCCATCCGGCTGCGGTAAAACAACCATACTAAGGGCTGTTTCGGGCTTTCTTGAACCGAGCGAAGGCAATGTTCTGATTGGCGGCAACAATATGCGCGGTATCGGGCCCAACAAGCGTCCGACAGCGCTGATCTTTCAGAATCTCGCTTTGTTCCCGCTGATGAAAGTCTGGGAAAACATTACGTTTTCCATGGAAATCAAAGGGGCCAGTGCTGCCGAGCGCCGCAGGCGTGCCGATGAGCTTCTGGACATGATTGCGTTGCCGGGGCAGGGAGACAAGCTGCCAAGCGAATTGTCGGGCGGTCAGCGTCAGCGTGTGGCGATCGCTCGCGCTCTGTGCGCGGAACCGGACGTGCTGTTGCTGGATGAACCTCTTTCGGCGCTTGACCTGAAACTGCGCCAGCACATGCGGACCGAACTCCGTGAGATTCAGCAACGGGTCGGTATTACCTTTATCTACATCACGCACGATCAAGGCGAAGCGCTGACGATGTCAGACAATATCGCCGTCATGCGCGCCGGCGTGATTGACCAGATTGCCGACGGAAAAACGATCTATAACGATCCCAACACGGCTTTTGCTGCCTCTTTTGTTGGCGAAAACAATGTGTTCCGAGGAAAAGTCAAACAGGTGATGGGCACCGAAGCTTTGATCTCGACCAACCGCTCGGGTGATCTGGTGGCACGGATCTCAACTGCCAATCAGGGCAAGATGAAAGAAGGCGACGACGCGATGATGTTCATCCGACCCGAAGCCTTCGCCATTGCTCCTGAAGGGGCAACGGGAGATCATTTTGTAACTGCCCGGGTTAACCATGAAGAGTTCGAAGGAAACGCATTCAATATCTTTACCGAGGGTGAAGGCGGCAAGGAAATCAAGGTCTCGATCCCCAACCACGGGCAATCTTTCGACGATCACACCGGGCAGAACATCACGCTGGAATACGAAACGCACAATGCCGTCGTTGTTCCTGCCGGTGAACTGGCCGCAGAATAAGGGGATAAACTCATGCCCCATCTTCTGAAGGAATTCTTCAACCGCAACGGAACCGGTATGGGCTTGGCAATCCTGGGCCTGGTTCTGTTCTGGACCATCGGCCTGATCATCCTGCCGCAGCTGTCGATGCTGGATTTCTCGTTCCGTCCGAACCTTCCGCCGCCAGAGATTGGCGGCCCTAAGGACGTCTATACTCTGGAGAACTACAAATACTTGATCTATGGCCCGGAGGGCGGCAGTCAGGACTATAACACAGTCGACCTGAGGGTGTTCTTCCGAACCCTTGTGGCCGCTGTTTGTGTGACAATCTTTAACCTGATCATCTGCTACCCGATTGCCTACTATTTGGGTCAATCCGAAGGCAGCCATATCCGCATCTTCGCGATCATGCTGATCATTCCCTATTGGATTAACGAGATTCTGCGGGCCTTTGCGTTGCGCATAATCTTCGGTGAGACCGGGGTGCTGAACACGCTGTTCATGGGATTGGGTATCTGGGATGTGCCGTTTGATTTCATCCGCAATGACATCGCGCTCTATGCAGGTCTTGGGTATGCCTACATCCTGCTGATGATCTTCCCGATGTACAACGTCATTGAAAGTCTGGACAAAAACCAGATCGAAGCGGCACGCGATCTGGGTGCGCCGTGGTGGCGAATACACTGGCGTGTGGTCATTCCCTACGCCAAGCCTGGTATCAGCTCGGGTTGTACCATGGTTTTCATGTTGTCTGCCGGTGCATTGGCTGCACCGCAGATTCTGGGCGGTCCGTCCAGCTTGTGGTTCACACAGCTGATTTATCAGCAATTCAATGACAACAACGACTGGCCACAAGGGGCCGCGTACGCGATCGTCCTACTGGTCACTTGTATCCTGTTCGTGCTGGCCGTTATGCGCCTGTTCAAAGTGAACATGGGGGATATCGGGAAATGAACAATTCCTTCCTCCGTATAAGCATCTGGGTCTATCTGGCGATCTTCTTCCTGTACCTGCTGGGTCCATTGGTGATCATGTCGATCACTGCGTTCAACTCGTCCGGGTTCCCTCGGATGAGTCCGTGGGAATGCCTCACATTCCAGTGGTTCGGCGAGCTATTTCAGGATCAGCGGATCCTGAACGGTATTAAGAACTCGCTGATCATCGGTATTGGCACAGTCATCCTGTCAGTCGCCATGGGCCTGGCAGGCGCACTGTTGCTGACCCAGATCTGGCCAAAACTGCGCGCGACTTACTACACGATCATCATCGCACCGATCCTGATCCCCGGCGTGGTTCTGGGTATCTCGACGCTGGTGTTCTGGGACCGGATCAACAGGATGTTGGGATTGGGGGCAGACAGCTTCCTTTCAAATGGCATCTTCCTGACGGTGATCGGCCAATCCACCTTTATCGCCAGCTACTGCATGCTGGTGTTGGTGGCGCGTTTGCAGCGCTACGACATGGCGCTGACTGAAGCGGCGCTTGACCTTGGTGCCAGCCACGCACAGGCTTTCCGCAAGATCCTGCTGCCGTTCATGCGTCCGGCGATTGCATCAGCGGCAGTGTTGGCGTTCCTCGCATCGTTTGAGAACTACAACACCACCACCTTTACCTTCGGTGAATACCCGACATTGACGATCGAACTGGCTCAAAAGGTCCGTTATGGAATCACGCCCGCGATCTCGGCGCTGGCCTTCATCATCGTAGCGCTGACGGTTTTCTTTGCACTCATGAACGAAGCCAAGCTGAAACGTCAGGAACTTGTGGCAGCAGCCCGCAAGAACGCAACGGTGGAAGAGCTTGCAGGTAAGATCAAACTGCCCAGCTTCTTTGCTGGTAACATGGCTGCTGTTCTACTGGTCGTTTTTGCCGTCGCAACGATCACCGTGGTTGGAACGGCGGCGACCTATAATCCTGCGCAGTGTATCGCCGATATCCGTGAGCAAAAGCAGTTGGAAGCGGAACAGCGGATCCAGGAGTTGCGCAAACAGCGTGAGGAACGTCGCAAGCAGCAAGAAGCTCAAGAGGCCGAACAGGGTGGCGGACAAACCGCGCCAAAACCATCCAATAACAGCGGCTTTGGCAATGTGTTCGCCCCAAATTCTCTGGGTGGTGATGAAAACGAAGGCGAAGATGGTGCTTCTGAAACTGAAACCGCTCCAACTGGTAACAGTGGTTTCGGAGGGGTGTTTGACCCCAACAGCCTGCAAAGCGACGAATAGCTGTACAGGTTCATGGCCTTGGCATCCGCCCGGACTGACTTCAGGTCTGTTCGGGCGGGTTGCGTTTAAGGGTTTTGACGTCACAGCCTTCGACGTTGTGTCCGTTCCAATCCACCGGTCCTGCGTTGTAGTTGATCAGGAAGTCATGATTGGCCGTCTCACGCAATCGCAGGCCTTGCGGCATCGTGCGCAATGTCAAATCGGCTTCTTCCGCAGCCATGGCTATCACACGGTCCCAAAGGTCTTCATCCGGGAAACCTGCCAAGTACCACATTCCATCTCCGGCCTTGAGCGCAGATGTTCCGTCTTCGAATCTCAGCAGATCTTCAGCTTCTCCTGATAGCCGGTCGATCCAATGCCGCGCCGCGCCTCCTCCACGAACCTTACGGTGAATTGCAGGTGGCAGAGTTTCTACCAGATCGACGTTGCAATTTATCATGCTCAGACCGGGTCGACCGTTGTCAGGAATTTGAAAATCACGGGTGATCGCACCACTGCGTGGCCCCAGAACCGCAAGATCGCACCTGTTTGCCAGGCGTTGTTCCAACTCAGGTTCTATTCTAGCCAAACCGGGAGCAAGGATCAGACTGTATCGAGCGGAAATGTCGTTCGCCGAAACAAAGTCGACAGACAAACCGGCACGACGCAGCGCACGATATGCTGAATAAACCAATCGAAAATAATCAAAACCCGCGCCTTGCGGTTGCGTCGACCACGCCCAATCCGAAGCATAATCGAATAGAATTGCCACCTTGGCCTGTACCTGTTGCACCGCACCCAGCTTTTTCAGATTGTCTGCGGTCTGGCGGGCCTCTGCCAGTGCGGGTGCAGGGTGATTGTTCGATGTCAGCAAGCCGGCATGCATCTGCTCTTGTGCAAACGGGGCTTGTCGCCAGCGGAAATAGCTTACCACCTCAGCGCCATGAGCCACAGCCTCAAGCGTCCACAGGCGTACCATTCCAGGAAGAGGTGCCGGGTTGTACGGGGCCCAATTCACCGGACCGGGTTGTTGTTCCATCACCCACCAACGGCCACGCCCTATGACACGGTAAAGATCATGATGAAACGCCTGCATGTCCGGATCGCCCTGTTGCAAATAGGCGGTCTTGTGCGCTTCGTCGGCTTCCAGCCGGTCCGATAGAAAACCGATCGGATAACTGTCCCAGGTGGCGATATCCAGATCCGCGCCGACCTTGAAATGGTCGAAGTCCAGAACACGTCCCATGTAATTGTGCAAAAGCGGCGCATCGGTCAACGGTCGCAGCGTATCCACCTGAGCCCTGTTGAATGCTGCGACCTGATCCGAACTGAAGCGCCGGAATGCAAGCACATGAGCCGGGTTCGGCTCGGTCACGGTTTGATTGGGCAGGTCGAATTCGTTGAAGGTGCGATATTCCATCGACCAGAACACATTGCCCCACGCCCGGTTCAGCGTTTCAACGCTGTCGTACCGTTCGGCCAGCCAATGGCGAAACGCCTGTTGGGCAGCTGCGCTGTAGCTGAGAGTGGTGTCGTGACACCCATATTCGTTGTCAATCTGCCAGGCGACCACATGCGGGTTCTTACCGTACCGTTCACCCAATATCCGGGCGATGCGGGTACATTCGGCGATATAGCCTTGATGGCTAAAGCAGTAATGCCGCCGGGATCCGAACTTGCGCGGGTTGCCGTTTTCATCGGCGGCCAGCATGTCCGGGTGTTTGTCCAACATCCAGCGCGGCGGCGTTGCTGTTGGCGTGCCCAGCACGACCTTCAATCCGGCTGCACCGAGAGTCTCAATCGCGCGATCCAGCCAATCGAATTGTAAAACGCCGGACTGCGGCTCGATGCGACTCCACGCGAACTCGCCAATGCGCACCCAAGTCAGGCCTGTTTCGACCATTTTCGCGGCATCGTCGGCCCACATCGCCTCTGGCCAATGCTCAGGATAGTAACAAACACCCAGTTCCGGCTTCATAAGATGACCTTGTGTTCTGCCTGGCCCTGACCTGCATTTCGCGCGGCAAATGTCATGCCGTTGGTCGGTTGGTTTTCTATTGCTTCCGCGCTCAACCCCTGACGGGCCGTTGTGCAGAAAAGCGTATTTAGTTCATCGCCCCCGAAGGCGGGGCATGACGTATGTAATGCGTCATATGCAACGGCCTTCAGAAATGTGCCGTTGGCTGTGTACGCCGCGATCCGGCTGGCGCCCCATTGTGCGATCCAGATATTCCCCTGGGCATCAATGACCGCACCATCCGGGTTCAGACCTTCTTTGCGCAAATCCAGAAAAACTGCGCTGTCGTCTTCCGGCCACCCGGTTTCGGCGTTCAGACGCCAGCGCCTGACTTGTTTCGTTGCGGTGTCGCAGAAATAGGCCACCGAACAATCGGGGGCAAAACAGATCGCATTGGAGATTGTTACATCCGGAACCAATGGTCTCAACTCACCTTTCCAGAACCGATAGATTGATCCAGCCCCGGGTTCCGCCTGCTTGCCCATTGTCCCGATCCAAAACCCGCCCCAAGGGTCAGCGCGGCCATCATTCGAACGGGTGACGGGGTTGTCAGCTTCCAGAGACACAATCAAATTCCGCTTACCGGATAGCAAATCAAAACGCCAAAGACCGGTTTCAGAAGCCATTAGAAGTGTATCGCGGTCCACCCAGCCCGCAGCCGAGACGTGTTCATCGAAGCTCCAGCTTTTTGGCGTACCCCGCTCGCGGGTCATCAGACGTTTGCCGATGATATCGAACCAGAAAAGCTGACGCCTTTCAGGATGCCACAACGGGCCTTCGCCCAACTCGCAGGGGCGGTCGTCAAAGATGGTGCTCATCCGGCGGCCTCATCAAAGGCCGTTACGATATGCCGGGCGCGCTCTGCGATTTCGGCGACATCCATACCGGGTTTGTAAAGTGCAGAGCCTATCCCAAAGCCATCTGCGCCCGCTTTGATCCATTGCCCGAAATTGTCGGGTCCGGCACCGCCAACGGCAAAAACAAGCGAGCTTGTGGGCAAAACCGGGCGTAACGCTGCCAAACCCGCCGGACCAGCCATCACCCCCGGGAACAGCTTCAACCCGGTGGCCCCGGCCTTGAGGGCCGCGAAAGCTTCGGTTGGGGTGTAAACCCCCGGCCAGCTTTGCAGGCCCAACGCGACTGATCGCTTGATAACCTCTGCATCATAGTTGGGCGATACGATCAATTTACCACCAGAAGCCGACACAGCGTCCACCTGATCGACTTTCAAAACAGTGCCCGCGCCGATCAGGGCCTGGTTTCCAAACGCATCAACCAAAGTGCCGATACTGTCGAGCGGGTCCGGAGAATTGAGTGGCACTTCGATCCGGTCGATGCCGGCATCAATAATGGTGCGGCCAACGGCTTTGGCTTCTTGCGGCTTTAACCCGCGCAATATGGCGATGATGGGACGGCTCATGCGGTTTGCCTTGTCATGTTTCGGGCCAACGCAAGCCCGGCCAGTGTCGCCTTGGTAGCGTTTGCAGTTTCTACAAATGCGCCTTGCCGTTGCAGGGCTGTTGCATATGTCCGCGACACGCCTTCCGCTCCGATAATGGCCAGCTGTTGCCCCAGCCAATACGGACGTGTCGCGGCCAGTTCGGCCCCGATCAACAATCCTGAAAGGCGCGCGCGCGCGGTGGCTTTGGCCTGACCTTGCAACAAGTCCGCGGCTCTCAGGCTAAAAAGACGGGCAGCCAATTGTTCGGGCTTTGACAACGTATCTGCAACTGCGTCGGCGAAGGCGTTTTCGTCCCAGCCCGGACCTACAGAGTGTCGTAGTACGGACTGACCACACAGCAGGTCGAACAACTCACCCGTCATGAAAGTACGAAAGCTTACAACCTCGCCAGCGCTTACCTGAACCCATTTCGTGTGGGTTCCGGGCAGGCAGATGACGCCGTCCCAATTCTGACGCGCGCCCAGAAATCCAGCAATTTGGGTTTCCTCACCCCGCATCACATCCGGCGGGGTTGTCTGTTTCAGGCCGGATATGACAAAGGCCCGGATACGCGGGTCTGATCCGGGAACGCGGATCGGGACATCCGGCAAGGGGTCCGACGGCACGGTCGAATAAGGTGCTTCCACCCAGCCTTGGCGTGCGCCGACCATTCCGCAGGCGACCACATCCACCGGCGCGCCGGGCAACCAGTTTTCGATCAAATCCAGTAAGGCGGCTTGAAACCCGTCGGGTCCGACATGCGCCATCCCCTTGTCAGATTGCGCATGGTCCAGCGCGGTCGCACCCTGCATGGCCCAGGCCCGTAAGTGAGATGTTCCCCAGTCGACGGCGATCCACTCAGTATTCATAACATCACCCCGAAACCACAACGCCACCATCAACAGCCATACATTGCCCGGTCATCGCATGGCTGGCCCTGGACGCCAGAAAAAGTGTTGGTGCTATCATATCCTCGGGCTTCAGGTGCTCTTTCAGACATTGCCGGTCCAAATGTGCCGCCAGATCCTCGGGTGTGGCCCATTTGTCCAACTGTTTTTCCGTCAGAACCCAACCGGGGGCCAGAGCATTTACCCGGATTTTTCTCGGCCCCAGTTCACGTGCCAATGACCGTGTCATCCCCGTAATCCCGGCATTCGAGGTCGTGTAGATCGGATAACCAGCATTGCCCATCATGTAACTGATCGAGCTGAAATTGATGATTGCCCCGCCATCTTTCATTTGCCGGGCGGCTTCCTGACACGCGAAATAATAGGCTTTCAGGTTCACCTCGATCATCCAGTCCCAGAATTCCGTCGTGGTTTCCTCAAGCGTATGACGTTGGTCGTTGGCAGCATTGTTCACCAAGACGTTCAAAGGGCCATGAGCCTCGGCAGCTTTGGCCATCGTCGCGTGCAGTAGTTCGGTGTCGGTCATGTCGCCTTGCAGGAACAGCGGCGCGCGGCCGTGCTTGTCGCGCATCTCTTCGACAAACCCGCTTGCATCCGACCGACCAATGAAGGCCACATTGGCCCCCTGTGCCATGAATCCATCTGTCAGCGCCGCACCAACGCCCGAGCCGCCGCCGGTGATATAGACGGAGGCCCCGTTCAGATCGTGGAATGTAGTTGGTTGGGTCATCAGTGGCTCTCTCTGGTCACGAGGCGGGTGTCTTTGCCAACAAGGAAATCCAGATCCGCCCCCTGATCTGCTTGCAACACGTGGTCGATGTAAAGTTTTGCATAGCCGCGAGTGTAGTGCGGATCATCCGGCTGCCACGCAGCGCGGCGGGCGTTCAGTTCGTTCTCGTCCACAAGCAGTTCCAGTTCGCCGCTGCTGGCTGAAACACGGATACGGTCTCCGGTTTTGACCAGCGCCAGCGTGCCACCCGCCTGCGCTTCGGGGCTGACATGCAAAATGACGGTGCCATATGCTGTTCCCGACATGCGGGCGTCCGAGATGCGGATCATGTCTCGCACACCCTCTTTCACCAATTTCGCCGGGATCGGCATGTTGCCGACCTCGGGCATGCCCGGATATCCCTTGGGGCCACAACCCTTGAGCACCAGAATGCTCTCGGGCGTGACCGGCAGGTCTTCACGGTCGATATTGGCCTTCAGGTCTTCGATGTTGCCGAAAACGAAGGCCTCGCCCTCGGTCTCGAGAAGCGCGTCAGTGGCCGCCGAAGGCTTGACGATTGCCCCATTCGGCGCAAGGTTGCCGCGCAGAACGCGCAAACCTGCGGCGGGTTTCACAGGGTCGTTGAAGGGACGGATGACATCCGTATTGAAACACTCGACACCTTCGTAATGAGCCGAGATGTCCTTGTTTAGCACTGTTTTTGCCGAGCGCAGAAAGGGTTTGAGTTCGTTCAGCACAACAGGCACGCCGCCTGCATAGCAGAAGTCTTCCATCAGGTATTTGCCGGAAGGCATGCAGTTGACCAGAAGTGGAATCTCGGACCCGATTTCGAAGTCCTTCAAGGCTAAATTCACGCCCACGCGACCGGCCAGTGCCAGCAGGTGAACCACAGCGTTGGTCGATCCGCCAACGGCGGCGTTGGCTAGGATGGCGTTCTCGAAAGCTTCCTTTGTCAGGATGTCCGATGGTTTGAGGTCTTCATCCACCATCTCGACGATCCGCTTGCCGGTCAGATGCGCCAGTGCCATTCGACGGGCGTCGACAGCGGGCAAGGTGGCATTGGTGGGCAGCGACATACCCATCGCCTCGACCAATGAAGCCATCGTGCTGGCAGTCCCCATGGTCATGCACACGCCCGCGCTGCGCGACATGCCGGATTCGGCGCTCATGAAGTCCTGCAGGGTCATTTCGCCAGCCCGCACCGCCTCAGAGAATTTCCAGACATCAGTGCCGGAGCCGATATCCTGTCCGCGATATTTACCGTTCAACATCGGGCCTGAACTTACAACGATTGAAGGCAGATCGACCGAGGCCGCTCCCATCAACTGACCCGGCGTGGTCTTGTCGCAGCCGCCCAGCAGCACCACGCCGTCGATGCCATAGGCGCGGATCGATTCCTCGACATCCATGGCCAGCAGATTGCGAAACAGCATGGCGGTGGGTTTCATCTGGGTTTCGCCCAGCGACATGACAGGGAATTCCACCGGGAAGCCCCCGGCCTCCCACACACCGCGCTTCACGCCTTCGGCCAGATCGCGCAGGCCCGAGTTGCAGGGCGTCAGCTCGGACCAGGTGTTGCAGATGCCGATGATCGGGCGCCCGTCGAACGCGTGATCGGGAAAGCCCTGGTTCTTCATCCACGACCGATGAATAAAGCCATCCTTGTCGAGTTTTCCGTACCAATGCTGTGAGCGGCGTTCTTTCATTTTATAGGAGCTTTTCTTGGCAGAGTTGGGTTTGGTTTTTGAGAAATATGTAGATCAGGCTGCGCGGGCGGGGCGGCACCAACCCGGCAGCCATTCGGTATGGGTCGTCAGCAGATCCGTGACAAGGTTGCGGATTTGCCGCAAATCCAGCTCGGCGGCGGTATGCGGGTCCATCATGGCAGCGTGATAGATGTGTTCGGGGTTTTGTTCGGTCAGGGCCCGAACAGTCAGTTCCTGCACGTTGATCTGCGTGCGCATCAGGGCAATCAACTGCGGCGGGATGTCGGTGACGACAGAAGGCTGCACACCGTTGCTGTCAACCAGACAGGGGGTTTCGACCGCTGCTCCCAAGGGCAATTGCGGAATCTGGCCGGTATTGGGCAGGTTGCCATAGGCCATGTAAGGCGTGTTCGTAACGATCGCGTTCATCAGGTCCGCGGCGAATTCGTGGCTGCGCGTGACATCGATATTGCGCCCGTCGGTCAGGGTCTTGGCCTGTTCCTTCCACGTCTCGACCTGCTCGACGCAGCGGGTGGGGTATTCGTCCAGCGGGATCGAGAATTCTTGGATCAAATCCTCGCGCCCGTCCTTGATGAACCACGGCACGTATTCGGCCAGGTGTTCCGAGCTTTCGGTGCAGAAATAACCCAGGTGATCCATCACCTCATACCGCACTTTGTTAGGGCAGCGCGGCATCAGCAGCGGCGCCTTGGGGAATTTCCCCGTGTGATAACCCTGTCGCAGTGCCGGATACAGGTCGCGGCCCTGATGTTCCAGTTTCAGAAAGAAAGCGACGTGATTGACGCCCGCGACTTTGTAGCGAAACTCATCTTTTGGCAGATCCAGATCATGGGCCAATTCCTCGACCGTATTTTGAACCGAGTGGCAAAGGCCCACATGTTTCAGGGTCGGGAAGCGTGCGGCCAGTGCCCAGGTGTTGATGGCCATCGGATTTACGTATTGCAACAACGTCGCGTTCGGACAGAGTTGCATCATGTCCCCTGCGACATCCCAAAGCACCGGAACCGTGCGCAAACCTCGCATGATCCCTCCGACGCCCAGCGTATCAGCGATGGTTTGACGCAAGCCATACTGCTTGGGGATCTCGAAATCGGTGATTGTGCAGGGCTTATATCCCCCGACCTGAAACGCGGTGATGACGAAGTCGGCCCCGTCCAGCGCCGCGCGGCGGTCGGTATGGGTCGAGACGGTCGCCCCGGCCCCGACCGAGCGGATCATGGAACGCGCAACTGCTTCGCTTTCCGCCAGGCGTTCGGGATCGATATCCATAAGCGCAAAGTGACTGTCGGCCAGCGCCGGGGTCAACAGAGCATCCCCAACGATGTTCTGCATGAAAATTGTGGACCCGGCACCGATAAAGGTAATTTTGGTCATTTCACAGCTCCGAGGGTCAAGCCCGCAATGAAGTGTTTCTGCATCAGGAAGAACATGGCCACCGGTGGCAGAGCCGCAACGATGGATCCTGCGCTCATCAATTGATAAGCCGCTCGGTATTGCGCATTGAAACTGGTGATGCCTGCGGTCACAGGCTGACTTTCTGCGCCCTGTGTCAGGACGACAGCCCAGAAATAGTCATTCCAGATGAACGTGAAGATCAATACGCTGAGCGCGGCAATCGCAGGCTTCATCAGGGGTAGGACGACGTACCAGAAGATGCGCCATTCGCTGATGCCCTCGACCCGGGCGGCCTCGATCAGCTCGAAGGGCAGGGCGCGGATGAAGTTGCGCATGAACAGAGTGCAGAACCCGGTTTGGAAGGCGATATGGAACAGCACCAGCCCGGTCTTTGTATTGTAAAGCCCAAGTTGCAGGGTCAGATCCCGAACCGGCACCATCAGGATCTGGAAGGGCACGAAGTTTCCGGCCACGAACATGAAAAAGATCCAGAGGTTTGACTTGAACTTGTAGATGCCAAGCGCAAAGCCGGTCATGCAGCTGAGTGCCACCGCTCCGATCACTGTCGGGACAGTGATCATGAATGAATTCAGCAGGTATCGCGGCATGTCCGAATTAAAGAAGACCTGTCCATAGTTGAACGCGCCCTCAAAGCTGGACGGCATTCCCCAGTAGTTCGCGTTGGTGAAGTCAGCAGCCGGTTTCACCGAGAAAAGGGCAACCGCCAGTAGGGGACCCAGCCACAACAGAAGGGCCAATGGAAGCATGGCTTGATACGTGATCTGTGCCGCACGGGGTTGTTTTTCGATGGGTTTGGGAAACATCTCAGTGCCCCTTCTCTTCACGGTACATCGACCACAGGAAATAGGCGATAAAGCACAGCATGATCAGGAAAAGGATCACGGCAATGGCTGCGCCATAACCCATGCGGAAGCCGTATTCGGACAGGGCGACCTCGAACATGTAATAGGCCAGCACTCGGGAGGATCCGAACGGTCCACCTTGTGTCATGATCGAGATCAGGTCGAAAGATCGCAGTGCGCCGATGATGGTCACGACAAACGCGATAAAGGTTGCAGGCCGCAGTTGCGGGATAATGATGTGCCAGAGCATCTTCCAACCCTTGGCCCCGTCCAGGCGTCCTGCTTCGATCTGTTCCGGGTCTACAGCGTTCAGGCCGGTAAGGTACAGGATCATGCAATAGGCGGTTTGTGGCCAGAGGCCGGCGAAGATGATGCCATAGGTCACGAAACGCTCATCGCCCAACACGTTTACTGGGCCAAGGCCGAAGAAGCCGAGGAATTCGTTCAGCAACCCGAAGGTCGGATCGTAGAACCAGGTGAACACGAGCCCCACCACGACCTGAGAAATCACGAAAGGAAAGAAAAACAGGGACTTATAAAGGCGGATGCCCCAAACGGTCTGGTTCAGGAACAGGGCGATGAACAAACCTGCCGGAATCGCAGCCAGGTAAAGGATCAGCCAGATCAGGTTGTTTTTCATCGAGATGTAGAAAGCATCCCGGTCCACCCATTCCCAATAAAGGTCTTCGTAGTTACGAAAGCCAACGTATTCGGCAGCGCCCAGGCCGTCCCATTCGTAAAGCGACAGGTTTATCGACTCGAACAACGGGATGATCACATAAACAGAAAAGAACAGAAGGCCAGGGGCCAGAAACAGCCAAGGGGCGATGCGTTGTTGGTTCCTGTGGAACCAACTTTCCTGTTGTGGAGAGTCAACGGCAACGGTCATAGGATATCTCGGATTTGGTGGGGTGAAGGCGGGCCGACGTCCGCCTTACTGTTGAGGGCGACGCAGGCCGGGCCTAAGCCCGGCCCATGCCGGGTCAGTTGTCGTAGATTCGCCCGCGAGCGCGTTCAAGTTTGGCCAGAATCCGGTCCAGTTCGTCTGGTTTAACCATGAATTCCTGGAAGCCCTCCATTGAGACTTTGGCCATTTCCGCAGGCGCATCGCGATCCCAGAACTGCGCAATTCCGCCAGGGCTGTTTGTGGACAGCATTTCAAAGCCCTGCTGCAGGAACTTGTCGTTATCCACAGACGACTGAGCGTTCACCGGTAACTGACCAAGGTTCGCGCCATTGTTGATCTCGGTCTGTTCCTCGGCAGAAACCACGTGGCGCAAGAATTCGCGAGCAGCTTCTTTGTTCGAGGCATTGGCCGGGATGTGGAACGTGTCGGTCGGCGCGTCTTCGGCCAACTCAACATCCGGGTTGATCGCGACGAACTGGTAAAAGTCCAACTGATCGTCGGTCAGTCCTGCCTCGCGAAGAGGTGCCACGGCAAAGTTGCCCAGCAAGATAGCTGCGGCGTCGCCCTGAACTATGAGAGGAAGGGATTCTTGCCAGCTACGCGCCGTGTGGTCGTCGGGGAACGCGCCCATGTCGATGAGTTGTTTCCAGTTCGCGAACGTCTGCTCGACCCGGTCATCTTCCCAGCTTGCTTCGCCATTTGCCAGCTGATTGTGGAAATCAAACCCGTTGGTGCGCATGTTCAAATAGTCGAACCAGCCACCGGCGGTCCAATAATTCCGCGTTCCAATCGTGTAGCAGGTGCGTCCGGAATCGACGATCTTCTGGCAGTTGGCCAATTCTTCTTCCCAAGTGGTCGGTTCAGACAGGCCAAGCTCGTTAAAGATGTCTTTGCGGTAGTAAACGCCCCACTGGTAATAGGTATAGGGCACGCCCCACTGCTTGCCGTCGATGGTCATCGCGCCTTTTGTCGAGGCGAGGTTTTCGGCAATCTCGGGTTCTTCCCAAAGATCCGAGACATCCTCGAACAGGCCTGCTTCGACATAGGGTTTCATACGATTCGCCGCATACCAGTTGGCGACGTCAGGTGTGTCAGCTGTCAGGAAATTGCGGATTTGGGTCTTATAGGCCTCGCGATCGATCACGGTGGTTTCGATTTCCAACCCCGGATGCTGTGCTCCGAACCGCTCGATCATCGCTTCCATCGTCGCGCGGGGCGCCGGGTTTGATGTGTCGAGAAAAATCCGCAGCTCTCCGGTGAGTTCCGCAGCTGCCGGTGCCGCCATCGCGACACCGAGCGCCAGCGCAGCCGTCGTGCGCTTGAAAGTTGAATACATGGTCTCCTCCCTGTTGCTCCCATGCAAAGTTCCAAATAATGAAACCTTGTTTTATATATTGAAAACTACACATCGACTCGGTTACTGTTGTCAAGACCCTCGTGACGATGGCGATGGATAAATGGAGGAGAGCGGAGACCCGTGTCAGGTGACGGAACTATAGGCAAAGCATGTGATGTGCTCGATCAAGTGGCGTCGTTTGAGCGCCCGGTTCGGTTTGCTGAACTTTTGGAAAGCAGCGATTTTCCAAAGGCGACCCTGTACCGATTCCTGCAAACCCTGACCAATCAGGGAATGCTGTCCTATGACCGCGACAGGCAGACCTATTCCCCCGGGATGCGGTTGGTACGTTTGGCCCATGCGGCATGGACGCAAAGCTCTCTGGCGCCGATTGCACGCCCTTTTCTGGATGCCCTCAGCCGGGAAACCGGTGAGACCGTGCATCTGGCGCAACTCGATTCAAGTCAGGTTCTTTACGTCGATAAACGCAACGCCGCGCAGCCTATCGAAATGTACTCTCAGGCTGGTAAGGTTGGCCCGGCCTACTGTACAGGGGTTGGCAAGGCGATGCTGGCCTTCTTGGATGAAGATGCGCTGAACAGGGCGATTTCCCAGCAAAGCTATCACCGCTTCACTGACAGTACTCTGACATCAGAGCAGATGTTGAGGGCGGATCTCGACCGGATTCGCAGCCGGGGATTTGCCATCGATAATGAAGAGCATGAGCCCGGCATCATATGCATCGCATGCCCGGTTCTGACGTCGAACGGTCGGATGCTCGGTGCGATTTCGATAACCGGGTCTACCGAACGTATGGATTTCAACCAACTCGAGGCCTGGGTGCCGCGCGTACGGCGAGTGGCCGAACAAATCGGAACCGAAGCACAAGCGTGGCGATTCCCCGAAACGCGCCCAAGCCCCAGAAACGACAGGATGCAAGTGACATGACAGGTGTAACTCTGAACCAGGCAATCAAACGATACGGTCAGACTCAGGTCATTCATGGGATCGACCTGCAGATCGAAGATGGCGAATTCTGCGTTTTTGTTGGTCCTTCAGGGTGCGGAAAATCAACTTTATTGCGGATGATCGCGGGGTTGGAAGAAACTTCGGAAGGCGAAATTCACATCGGGGCGCGCGAGGTGACACATATGGACCCGGCTAAGCGCGGCGTGGCCATGGTGTTCCAGACCTATGCGCTCTACCCTCACATGTCAGTGGCCGAAAACATGGGATTTGGCTTGCGCATGAACGGTGTCCCAAAAGCCGAGATCGACCGAAAAGTGCAGGAAGCTTCGAGTATTCTGAAGCTTGACCCCTATCTCAAACGCAAACCCAAGGCCCTGTCGGGGGGGCAACGGCAGAGGGTTGCGATTGGGCGGGCCATTGTTCGCGGGCCCGAGGTTTTTCTGTTCGATGAACCCTTGTCCAACCTGGACGCTGAGTTGCGGGTCGAGATGCGCGTCGAGATCGCGCGACTGCATCAGGAAATCGGTGCGACCATGATCTATGTGACCCATGATCAGGTCGAAGCCATGACGATGGCCGACAAGATTGTCGTACTGCGTGATGGCCGGATTGAACAAGTGGGGGCTCCGATGGATCTGTACCGCGATCCTGACAATCGGTTTGTTGCGGGCTTCATCGGTTCGCCCGCTATGAATTTTCTCGATTGCGATTATGCCGACGGCCACGTCACCCATCCCGCCCTAGGTCAGCCGTTACCAATTTCGGCAAACGTTCCTGCGGGAAAGGATAAGGTGACGTTGGGAATGCGTCCCGAACACGTTTTCATAGACCGCTCAGCGGATACCTGCACCGTAGACCTGACTGAAGCACTTGGCGGTGTTTCCTACTCATATCTGCTGACGCCGAATGGCGACAAACTGATTGTGGAAGAACGGGAAGACCAACGTAGCAAAATGGGTGATCGGATTGGCATATCAATTCAACCCGCCCGTGCCATGGTATTTGATCCCGAGACAGGACAGAGGTTTCGGTAGTCCTTGGACACAACTCGAAGAACTTCGTTGGACCAGCCGCGCAGCTTCATGGAAAATATGTGGCGTGACCTGAAGCGAAACGCCAAAGACAGACGGGCGAAACGTTGAGCAAATAGCATCTAAGGTCATACACGCCCAGCCCGTGGCAAAACGCGCGGGCACAGATGATTGATTCCCAGCCCAACGTCATTTAAGTGAAGCCCTGTCAAAACAGAGTCACCCAGGGGCGGTATCGTGATCGCGTCCCTCCCGCGCCATGCTGAAGTGGCTTCAACTCTTGGATCGCACGCCCCGAAAGGCTTAAAAAGGTAAAAGAATATGGCAGATAAATCGAACTTCGACATATTGTATACCATTGTAGACGAAGCGCCCGAATTGGCCAGCGCCTCGTTCCTGCCCATCATTCGCAAGTTCGCTTCGGCTGCTGGCGTCAGCGTGGGCACCAAGGACATTTCACTGGCCGGGCGCATTCTGGCGGCCTTCCCCGAGAACCTGACGGATGAGCAGCGCGTCTCAGACGATCTGGCCGCATTGGGTGAACTGGTAAAGACCCCGGATGCTAATGTGATCAAGCTGCCGAACATATCGGCCTCGGTTCCGCAATTGGTGGCCGCCATAGAAGAGTTGCAATCGCAAGGTTATGATATCCCTGCATACCCGGAAGAACCCTCGACCGAAGAAGAAAAGGCGATCCGCGCACGCTATGATGCCATCAAAGGCTCGGCCGTGAACCCGGTTCTGCGCGAAGGCAACAGTGACCGCCGCGCAGCCCGGGCAGTCAAAAACTATGCCCGGAAAAATCCGCATTCCATGGGTGAATGGGCCTCGGACAGCAAAACCAAAGTCTCGTCCATGTCTGGCAACGATTTCTACGCCAATGAGAAATCGGCGACCATCCCTGCTGCCCAGGCGGGTGATGCAAGGATCGAGTTTGTCGGTAAAGACGGCAGTGTGACTGTTCTGAAGGATGCGTGGCCGTTGGAGGAAGGCACGGTGACTGATGCGACTTTCATGTCGGTCAAAGCTCTGTCGTCGTTCCTAGCAGAGGCCATCGAGGACACCAAGAAAGACGGCACAATGTTCTCGCTGCACCTGAAAGCCACGATGATGAAGGTCTCTGACCCGATCATTTTTGGCTATGCGGTCAAGGCCTGGTTGGTTCCGGTCTTTGAAAAATTCGGCGCTGAACTGGATGCGCTGGGTGTGAACCCAAACTCTGGTCTAGGAGACTTGCTTGAGCGGGTTCAAAACAATGCCGAGATCGTAGCCGCAATCGACGCGATCAAAGCTGATCGCCCGTCGATGTATATGGTGGATAGCGACAAGGGTATCACCAACCTGCACGTTCCTTCCGACGTGATTATTGATGCTTCGATGCCAGCGGTAATCCGCGCGGGCGGTAAGGGTTGGGATGAAACCGGTGCCAAGGGTGACACAAATTGCGTGATCCCCGATCGGTGCTATGCAACTGTTTATGATGAAAGCATCAAATTTTTCAAAGCCAACGGAGCACTGAATCCGGCCACTGCCGGTGCGGTCGCAAATGTTGGCCTAATGGCGCAAAAAGCCGAAGAGTACGGTTCACACCCGACCACCTTTCAAGCGCCTGCCGATGGCACCATGCGCATTGTGCTGGCCAATGGTAAAACACTGCACGAGCACGCTGTTGAAAAGGGTGACATCTGGCGCGCCTGCACTGCCAAGAAAGCACCGATCGAAAACTGGATTCAACTGGCGATGGACCGCCAGCGCCTGACCGGGTCCGAGGCGATCTTCTGGTTGGACGCAAACCGCGCTCACGATGCCGAGCTGATCAAATACGTAAAGCCGGCGCTCGAGGCGGCTGGCGTTGCCGACAAGTTCCAGATCATGGCTCCGCGCGAGGCAACCCGCCAGTCATTGGAGACCATAACAGCCGAGAAAGATACAATTGCCATCACGGGCAACGTGCTTCGGGATTACCTGACGGACCTGTTCCCGATCCTCGAACTGGGTACCTCGGCCAAGATGCTGTCGATCGTCAAGCTGATGAATGGCGGCGGTCTGTTCGAAACCGGGGCAGGGGGCTCGGCCCCGAAGCACGTTCAGCAATTGGTTGAGGAAAACCATTTGCGCTGGGATTCGATGGGTGAGTTCTGCGCGCTTGGGGAGTCTCTGAACTTCCTAGCTGACACCAAAGGCAACGTGAAAGCAGGTGTTCTCGGCGCCGCGGCAGAGGCTGCAACTCAGGGCATTCTGGACAACAACCGCTCACCAAGTCGGAAAGTCGGCCAACCTGACAACCGCGACAGCCATTACTGGTTCGCGCGGTACTGGGCCGAAGCTTTGGCGGCCCAATCCGACGATGCAGAACTGGCAGATGAAATTGCACCACTGGCAAAAGAACTGGCAGACAAAGAAGAGCAGATCTTGTCGGAACTGGCCGCTGTTCAGGGACCAGCCGTGGACTTGGGCGGATACTATCACACCGACCCGGGCAAAACTGCAGCCGTGATGCGCGCCAGCGCTACGCTGAACGCGATCATCGGCTAATCACTGTCGAGCAAACGGGTGAGTTTCGTCCGACATCAGAACACGAAAGGGCCGCCTTTGTGCGGTCCTTTTCATAGAACGCGGGATTGCCAAAAGACCGCGACAGCCCCAAACCGTGCGCCTGACCATCTGTAACTTGCTGTGGCTGCGCCGTTAAAACCAACCTTGTCACATTCTATGAACGACATGCGCAATGTGTGCCCGGGAGACACCTGCGCAACACGTTGGATTTCAACGCTTGACCGCTCGCTCACCGGGCACAAATTTCGATCGCTTTCCTGAAACTGAGAGCCGTGCAGTTAGCGAAGATCGAAACACCCTGATCCTTGGAAAAAATACAAGATTTACGGGATTCCCCCAATAGCGCCGACTTTCAGTCCGCGTTAGGTGTTTGGAGACAAAGAATTTCACTGGTGAGGCCTTCGGGCTATATCACTCACTCAGAAAAATGGCCAGCATTTGGGGTGCTGGCCATTTGCATTTTTGGATTACTACATTTTTGAGCAATGCAGCTTGTTCGTTCGCTCACGAGCGAACAGGCCGTCCCTTTGCCTAGCAGGAAACTGAAGGATGGGTTTTGTTAACCAAACCGACGGGTTTCGGTCTCAACAAGCGATGGTTTGATTTGCTCGACAGCTGACGCCGCAACACCCTTGTGCCGCAAATATGAAAGACGGCGCGCTTCTCTTCGGGCAAGAGCCAGAGATTCCAAAATCAGAGCGCAGACAACGGACAGCATTGTTGCGACAAAACCGGACACGGCAACGACAACAGATGGAATTCTATCAACAAGCCCCGTTTCCAAAAATTCCCGGAATACGGACACAAACACAAATAGCGAAGGCAAAAACATTACCACGGCCAAAGACAGGAAAAACGCAACGGGCTTTTCATCTTTGATCAACAGTCCGATCATTTTGAGAATCCGCCACCCATCAGAGAAAGTTGCCAGCTTGGAGTTCGAATCTGGGAGGCGTGAAGAGTACCTTGTTGGAACCTCTCCGATCGGCATGCGCATTTGCATCGCATGAACTGTTAACTCTGTTTCAATTTCGAAACCGTTTGATACCGCAGGAAAACTTTTGACAAAGCGCCTGCTAAAAACACGGTAACCGGAAAGCAGGTCGTTGATTTTGCTATTGAAGAAGAACTTCACAAGCCAACTGAACAAAGCGTTCCCGAATTTGTGGCCGCGCCGATAGGCTTCAGTTTCTTCATTCACCCGGGCGCCATTGACCATATCCAAATTCTGCGAAACGAGCAGGTCAATCAATTCCGGTGCCGCAGCGCTGTCGTAGGTCGCATCCCCGTCAGCCATAACGTAGACATCCGCGTCAACGTCGGCAAACATTCGACGGACCACGTTGCCTTTGCCCTGGTATGTTTCGGAATAGACCAGGGCGCCTGCCTCAAGCGCGACTTTGACGGACTCGTCAGTAGAATTGTTGTCGTACACGTAAACGGTAGCGTCTGGCAGGGCTGCACGAAACTGCCGAACGGTTTCGCCAATCGCAACTGCCTCGTTGTAGCAAGGCAAAACCACCGCAATGTCCAAGTCCGCTCTTGTCACGGGCATCAGAGATTTTCTTTGAGTATCGAAGGCGCCCTGTATCATATGCAAATCACGCTCTTTCAGTGGCATCAATTGAATGATGGTCGTGCTTAAGGGTAGAAGGTGCTGCGCATTTGAGGCTGTTATGAAGCAGATAAGAGGCCAAATTTTGTCATCTTGAAAAACCTTCCGTTTTTCGCTCACAAAAAGGGGGCCGATTGATGAACCGGCCCCATAGTTTCAGCTGAACCGAGGGATCAGTTCGAAGCTGCGTTCAGTTTTTCGTTCTGCTCGCGCAGAGAGTCAGAAATAATCGCATACCATTCGCCAGACTCGCGCATTTCGTTCAGACCTTTGTTCATCATTGCAATGTACTCACGCGCGAACGGGTTGGTGCGGTGTGCTAGGAAACTCATCGAAGACAATGTCGAAACATACGGGTTTTCGATAATGTCACCTGACGTAAGGCCCATGTCCTTCATGGTTGACGCGAACAGATCAACTTCAAAAGCGGCGACATCGGCGGTGCCGGTCATAACCGCATCCAGGCATTCACGCGCCGAGTTGGGTTGGACAACTGTTGTGTTCTCACGGTTCAAACCGACTTCTTCCAGAACTACCATGCTCCAACCTGCCATCCGGCAGATGGTGGAACCTTCAAAGTCTTTGAAATCGGTAGCGTTTGCATACTGGCTTTCCGGCAGTGTGAAGAAGCCGCCGACGATATCGTAGACTGGAACCGACGCGACGAACTGAGTGCAGCGCGCCGTCGTCTCAGCAGACCATTCATATGTGCGGTTCGTGCAATCCGGGACCGTCCAAGCGATAGAAACATCAAACGCACCAAGCGGCAACAGGGTATCGAGATGTGAGCTCCAGTCGTCGACGAAGCTGACAGAATAATCGCGACTGTTTCCGGCGCGTTGCAGACTGGTGGTTGCGAGGCGAGTCATAATACCGCCGCCGCTGAGCGTTTCGGTCGTAAATGGTTCCCAACCGTTGCCGGCAACCAACTTGATGGGCGGCGCGTAGACGTTTGAACGCTTGACGCTTGCAGCACGCTTTTCTTCGGCTGCGATCAGTTCCTGCGCGCTCTGGCCATTTGGCAGGCTGCCGTCCTCGCAGGGAAGTGCCAGAACAAGACCAGGCTCAAGTGCGTTGGGGTTGGTAATTTCGTTCCGGTTTGCGTTGAAGATCGGCTGATAGTTCGATGTGCCGTAGGCTGCGATTGCAATGGTCGCCATGGTGTCGCCGTCTTGTACGGTATAGTTGGTACAAGCTTCCTGTGCCGCAGCGGCGCCCGCACTCAGAGCGGTAATCGCGGTTGCTGAAAGCGCTACCTTTTTTATTTTCTCGTTAAACATGTCCACTTCCTCCAGACTTTAGTTTGTCAGGCCAGATTGGGGCCTTATCCATTTTCCATTTGATGACGCAGGGCGGTTGACACGATGTCGCGCCATTCGCCCGATTGCTGCATGATTGCCAGACCTTGGTTCAGCGTCTCCAGGATCGCTTCCCCATCAGGATTATCTTTGTGGGTCATGACGTTAAGCGACTTGATGGCCGCAAGGTTTGGGTTTTCGATAATCCGGTGTTGATACCCAAGCCGATCTATTGCCTCGACAGCCAGATGCGCTTCGATGGCTACGATATCAGCGGTGCCTTCCATCAGTGCGTGGAAGCAATCATCCGGTGACGTCGGACGCAAAAGTTTGATGACCGGTTCGTACAGGCTTACCGCGTCCATGTGAGACAAAGACCAACCTTCCGGGCGGCAGATCGTTGCTCCGGCAAAGTCGGCATAAGTCAGTGTCTGTTCATAGCCGGAACCTTCTCGGGCGAAGAATGTATCTACGACCTCGTAGAACGGATTTGAAAAATTGTAGGTTTCGCACCGGTTACGATCATTTTCCGACAGTGCGGCGGCGTCCTCACAATTGGGGCGCGACCAAGGGAAGGTGGCGTCAAATGCGAGTGTTGGCATCAACAGGTCCAGATGGGATGACCAGTCATTCACGAATTGAATCTTGTAGGCCTGCTCAGGAGCGGCCCGAAACATCGCGGTCTCAACCAGATGCGTATAGAGCCCCCGGTTGGGCAGAGATTCATCGGTAAACGGAGCGTAGTTTCCGCCGGTGATCAACAGCAACTGACGATCGCGAATTTCGGGCCGTTCACCCGTTCCAGCGTTCCGGATCAAAGCGGCAGCTTCGGAACGGGCGGCTTCAATCTCTTGCTTGGCCGCAGCCCTTGCTGCAACGACCGCCGCTTCACTCGTTTTCTTTGCTTCGGCTTCCGCCTCGGCGACACGGGCTTCCGCTTCGGCCACGGCTTTCTCGGCGCGTTCTTCTGCGGCCTTTACCAGCTCTGCTGCCATTTCGGCAGCCAGTCGTTCGGCCTCGGTATCAGCCAGCACCGGTGCACGCCCAACGTCTTCCAGACAGGGCAGTTCCAAAACGTCGCCGACACGGATGATATTGGGGTTGGCACCGATAACATTGCGGTTTGCATCGAAAATGATGCGAAAATCCTCGGTCGCATACACTTCGATTGCCAATTCCCTCAAGCTGTCGCCGCGTTGAATTTCATAACTTGAACACGCTTCCTGCGCCGATGCTGCGCCTGTGGCGGCCGCAAGGGCAAGGCTTGATATGATTAAGTGCTGTCTCATGGGTCCTGTTGCTTTGCCTTTTTTAGGTTCTTGAGAGTTTCGCGACTGCGATGGAAAGATTGTCCTGATCCGGGTCGCCCTTGGCCTGCACAGCTTTCAGCAATGCTTCGGCTATGTCTTGCGCCAGGCCCTGCTGATGATCCCGCAGAATGGTTTGAATTTCGGCGTCGCTGATGTACTGCAGCCCGTCACTTGCGAGGACCAGGACATCAGCAGGTGACACGATCAATGGATCTTCCGGGCAATCCGCTTTTGGAATGGCCCCGCCCATGACCACGGAGGTCAATTGATTGCGGTCCATTTCTTGGGCTTCTGCTTCTGTGATCTCGCCCGAAGCGACTTTCCAAGCGATCACGGGTGCCATCGAATGATCTTCGTTAACCTGCTTCAACGCTCCATCGCGAAACAGGTAAAGAGGGCTGTCGCCGATCGAAATCCAGAACACACGCCGCCCCAGAAACAGGACGCCCAACATGGTCGATCCCATGTTGAACCCCTTGCCCTGAGCTTCGTTATGGTTGGCGATCGCGGCATTGGCTTGCATGGCCGCCAAAGGAAGCGCATCTATCGCCGATCCTTCGTTCAGGGTTTCTGCCTCAAGTTCAGCGTCCAGAGCGTCGCGCCAGGCGGCGACTACCATTTCCGAGGCTACTTCACCCGCCTCATGGCCACCCATGCCATCCGCAATTACAACATACCCCGCGTCCGACGCGTCGAACATGCGGGCCGCAATCGCGTCTTCCTGCGTTTCCCGCTGACCCTGATTCAGGATCAGCGCAACATCATATGCCGGAGTTGCCAGCATCAATCAGGAATCCCGCCAATCAAAACCGTCGTCACAGAAGGCCGTGAACCGGATGGAGGTTTCGCTGATACGGATCAGGTCTCCACTGGACAGCGCCACGGTGCTGAGAACGGGTTTGCCATTCAGGCGCACAAGATTGGCCTTGCCGCCATGGCCCAGATAGCACTTTCGATCTTCCGGGTCATAGGCGATAACCGCATGGTTCGAGCGCGAGATGCCTGTATCACCGAAGTCCAACTGGATGGCCTGGTCATCGTTGCGACCGATTTGCATGAGGCCTTCGGTCAGCGTGATGCTTGAACCCCGTCCCGGACCTGATGTTACAACCAGCCAAGCCACAGGAAATGTCTCTTGTACCGCTTCTGCTTTTGCTACGGGTTCGGAGGTTTCGATCAGGTCCTGTACATGAGTATCGGCGCGCTCAAAGCCCAGAAATGTCGTCTTGACCCGTGAACGACGGTCCTCAACCGGGGCTGGTTCAACTTGCTCAATCACCGGCTCAACGGTCACTTCGACCTGCTTCGCTTCCGCAACCGGAGCTTCCGCGACCTCAACTTCGACCACTTCCGGCTCGGTGGGTTCGGACACGACCTGCGCTGTCGGTTCCTCTGGTGATGTCTCTGCGGGTGCTTCCGACACATGCAAGGTGACAACCTGCTCGACCTCAACCGGTTCATCGACAGGCTCTTCTGTCAGAACGTTTGTTGGAGCGTCCTCCTCCTCCGGAGCGTGGTCCTCTTCCGAGCTGTCCTCGGCGAAGATCGATTCCTCGGGTTCTGCCACCGCTTCCGCCTGGACCTCGTTGAACTCGGGCATTTTTTCTTCGGGGATCAGCTCATCCGTTTCCTCATAGGATTCAGATGTCATGTTCCCACCCGCCAATGCGGCGCGCAGTGCGTTGAAATCCGCAATGGGTTCCTGCTTTTCTTCTTCGCTTGCAGGGCCGTCTACGGCGGTCGTGTTCTCGGTCACGTCTTCTTCTTTGGATTTGCCGGCACCTTCGAGAAGCCGGCTCAGAGGGCTTTTGTATTTGAACATGGTGTCGACACCTTCAAGTTATTGACGCAGATATGCCGCGTCGTAAGCTGCTACTTTTCCCTGCACGTCAGCGCAGGGCCACTCAATGGATACCCTTGGGAACTGATACATTCTGCGGCGGTCCGGTTCCCGCCAGGGTGGCAAACCTGGATGCCGCCCTCAGCAAACACACACTGGCAGATCACTTGCGAACCGGTCAGATTACTCCTGTGCAAGCTGCATGACGGCGGCCGTCTCGGCCCCATTGCGCAGCACGGTCAGATTTGCATCTGTTTGCTCGTTCGAAACGAGAGCCGCCAGCATCTCATCAAGGCTTTCAGAGCCGTCAAACGTGGTGCCTGATTGGCTTTCATTCAGCAGGATATCGTCTTTCTGTAGGCTTCCTGCCACATCAGCCGGAACCGCTTTCACCCTTGTTTGCCATCCACCGTTGCCATCAGCGCTAACGGTAAAGCTGTAGCCATTTTCCAACCCAACTGACCGCATGGCGGGAAGGGCCAACAAACCATTTTGTGCACGGGTCTGGCCCAGTGGGCGATAGCGGGCAGCAACCCTTGTGTACCCATCGACATCTACGTTCAGGTTGTCTAGAACCTGGGCGGCAAAAGGAACGTCCTGACGAACCGGTTTGCCATTCAGGGTATAGATGACAGCACCACGTTGCACCCAGTCGCCGATCACGCTCATGTCCTGGTTGGCGTCCACCCCGGTAACCGCAATGGTGGCACCGGTCGAGCCGCGACGGCGTGATGTCTGGAATGGGATATCGACATCCCAATGCGCGAACGATACCTGCTGATCCGCCGGAACTCCGACGCTGGCGACAGCGCCAGTTGCGGGCGCTTCAATCTCGGGTTCTGCTGCAACATCCGATGCTTCTTCCGACTGCAATTGTACTTCAGAAGGTTCAGTGTCTGCGGAGGCTGTTTCTGTGACAGCTGGCTCCGCAGGTACTGTTTGTGCCTGCTCGACAGGCTCTTCCGGCTTGGTCTCGGTTGCGTCAACCACTTCGGGCTCGGGCTCGGGCTCGGGCGCTTCTGTGGATGAGGGTTCAATCACAGGCACCTCTGTCCCAGCGGATTGTACTTCCGCTGCTGGCTGCTCGAGGGATGTCTCTGCCTGTTTTTCTGTTGTGTCGCCCGACATCACAAAGAAACCACCAGCGGCCAGAGCAACTGCAACAACGGCCGCACCTGCGATCAGCTTGCCGCTGCCGCCAGACCCACTCTGGACGACGGTATCTACAGCGACGGGAGTTTCTTCTTTCGCTGTGATTTTGGCCAGGTCGTCATTTTTTTTGTCCTCATTGCCAAGAACAATGTCCGAGTTTCCGGCCAGCAAGGCTGTTACAACCGCTTCCGCGTTTTCGCTTTCGGCTTTGATCCGGGCCTTTTCTTCCTCTTTGTCTTTCCGATCCATGCCAACAATCACGGACACGGGGCGATAGGCGAATGTATCAAACATGACACCAGGACCGCGGAACATGCGCAACCAATCCAATGCGGATTGCAGGCGATCCGTGGCGTGTACTTCCATCGCCTTGTCGATCGCTTCAAGGAACCCTTCTGGATATCCTTCGAAACGACCGGCCAGCGGTGTATAAGGGTCATCCTGGCCGTTGTTGAATGCATTCAAACGGTTTTGGCCGTCGATGGGGCGTTCACCGCTGATCGCGTGATAGAGCGTAGCGGCCAAAACATAGAGGTCGCTGCTGGGTCCTTGTTCGGCGCCTCGGACATAGAATTCGTGCGGAGAGTATCCATCCTTTATGACGCGCAGGGTCAACAATGCTGCCGATTTGTTCGCTGCTTGCTCTCGTGCGGCTCCAAAATCGATCAGGACGGGGTCTCCGTTTTCATCAATCAGAATGTTGTCTGGCGATATGTCCCGATGCAACATGCCGCTCTGGTGAATGAAAGATACCGCGGATAGCATTTTTTCAGTGACCTGAACGATGAAGTCAGGGTCGCCGTCATTTTCCGGGTTTTCCACATAATCCAGCAGGTCACACCCACGGATGAGGTCCATTGCGATATATGCGGTGTCATTGTCTTCGAACACCTGATGCACATCTACGATATTGGGATGTACCAGACGCGCATGATTGCGCGCTTCTTGAATAAAGAGGTCAATGATCGAGCGCAGGTCGTCCTTGAAGGACAGGTCATTTGGTTCGACCAGATCACCGTTGCGTCGGCACAGCGCTCCGGGGAAGCACTCTTTGATCACAACGTCGCGCTCTAGGCTGTCGCGCGCGAGATAGGTGATACCAAATCCCCCGTTGCTGAGATAGCGGAGGATTTCATATTGCCCGCGCAACAGCTTTGCGCCTGGCTGCAATCCCTCAATTTTCGGTTCGTCGTGCGTCGCACCGACAGCCTGGTTGTGGCTCATTTCAATCCGCCCGTTCTATTCATTTTGCGGCTTAGAAAAACCGGGCCGACAGCCCACGAACTCACAACCAAAAACAACCGCAGGACACTTGAGAACGGTTAGACGTTTCAAATTTGACTTTATTGGGGCCGCCTGATGGCTTCACTATGGATCGTATTCCGTAAGTTAGCAGATATTGTATACCTATGGATTGAAGTCACTACATATAGATTTTCGATATAGGCTGATTGAAAACTGAAACCCCAAATCAAGCGTGTTGGTCCACGAATTCGAAACAATAAAGGGCCGATTCCTCGGCCCTTCGAATCGCTGCATTGCAGCTCAATCTTGGCGGGAAAGCGTCAGGTACCGGTCTTTGGTTGTGCCACCGCAACCGTGCTGCCAGCCCAAGCAAGGTTGTCGCCCAACTGCGTCAGAATGCTGATTGCGTCCTTCAGCGGCGCGTCCCCGCTTTCGAATTGCAGCAGCAAAAGCAAGTCTGTCGCTTTCTCAAATTCTGCAGGAATCCAATCAGCCTCGGGATCAATCTCGCCACCTTGTTCCAGCCGTTCCGCAAAGTCTTCGACGATCTCCTGACAGCTGTGCAAGAACGCTGCCGGTTCGATGTCGGATGTTTCACGCAAATCTTCATAGATGCTCGCTATTGCGGCCAGCCAGTCCTCGAGAATGGGATTGTTCAGCGGGGGCAGGGCAGAACCCAGCGTTGACTGCATTGACGCAGTGTCATTCGAAGCAACCTCTGGCTCCGGTCCCTGTAGCGCCTCAAGATAGGGCAGGAATTCCAGCTGCATATCCTTTCGTGCAGCCTCGAGATCACTGTGGCGCCGGTTGGACGCCGCTTCCAGGACGTGTTCCGCAAGGTTCTGTCCGCCGCAGGTTTCCCAAAGCGCAAAGTCAGGTTCGGGCTCCTGAGCCATGGCACGCACCGCCACCGGCGTACCAATAGGCACAACAGCGCGGAACATTCCTTCTTTTTCCTTGTTCAGACGTGCAAGGACGCGGTCCAAAGCACCCTGCACCGGTGGGAGATCCGCATGTGTAACGGCCAGCAGGCTGTTGGCCCGCAGTTCGGGCGGCACCTGAGCCCACAAGTGGCGCTCGGTCTCGCGCCAGGCATTGGTTCCATTTGTGCACCAGATGGCACAATCGACGAATTTCAGCAGATCCAAAGTCGGCTTATATGTATCATCAAGAGCTCCCGACCCGGGAAGATCAAACAGCGAGATCTCCTTCAGAGCCGGTGTATTGATGCCAACCGATATGAAATCAGGCTCTTCCTGGGCCGCTTTTTCCAGCGCGATGCCTGAATAGGTCTTTGGTTCCTTGTCCCACCAACCGACAGTCGTTTCGGGTGTTTCCGCGTATGCGACGATCACGAGCGGCAATTTCAGATGCTGCGGGCCGGTTGGAAGAATATCCGCACCAGCCAGCATGTTCGCCAAACTTGACTTGCCTGCACCAAATTCCCCGGCGAACCCGATATTGACCGCGTTTGACAGACGTTCGGCATGGGCCAGAGCCCGCACGCGCATATCCTCCAACGCCGCGTCAGGCGTCAGGTTTTCAGTTGCGGTCAGGAAGCGCTCCAGTTGGCGTACTTCCTTTTCAGTTCCGGGAAATTCAATCATTCCGCAGCCTCTGCTTGTCTTTCATCCGCATTGGTCGTTCCAAAGACCGTTTCCAGCTCAACTGCAATACGGCGAGCCCGATCGAAAGTGCCTTGCGCTTCGGCCTGGGCGTTCAGTTCGCCCGAGCTGGATCTGTGCTCAAGATGACCAGCCAGAAGAGCCATATAATGATCAAGCACAGTGCTCAGTCTTTCCAACAGATTGTCGCGCGTGGTGTCGATCAGGTCATCCCCAATCAACTCGAACTCCTGCACGATCATTCGTTCGGCGCGCGCCACAACGCTATTTCGCGAGATCAGACGCGAAAGCCAGTTTACACGCAACTCAACCGTAATTCCACGGGTCAGAGCGGTGGTGTCCGGGCGGAACCAGCGCACGGCGCTGGTGTTCATGCGATTGTCGACTTGCTCTTGCCACCCCGGCAAAGCCCGCAAGGCGGCATTGCATTGCATGTCGATCGCATACAGGTCGCTGAGCATTCGCTGCCGTACGACTTGCGAGGCCCCCTGCACCAGTTCACGCATACGTTCGCGCAGTGGGGTGAAGTTGAGCTCGGTTTCTCCACCTTTTGCCAGCAGAGGCGACTGGCCGTCCGGGCCGCGCACGACGACAGACACGGATTCAGCAACCGTGTCATCCATGACACCGCGCAGATTTGACAGGACATCGTCCATATCACGCGTGATCTCTTGGGTCTTGTCGGCAATCAGTTTGCGCAATTCGGCAAGAGTCTTGTCGCTTTCATCGGCATTGCGGGCGTTAATGCCGTCTTCCTCTTGCAGAGCGCGCAAATGAACCTGGGATCGCTCAAGTTCCCCTCGCGCGAAGCTGTCGAGATGTTGCCAGGCCATCCGTAACTGTTCGTTGATTGGTCCGTCCGTCAAAGCTTGAGTGACATGGCGGCGCAGATCGGGCAGGCCAGACGCGATCATTGCGGCGAAACGCAGGACGGCTTCGCGGCTGATCGGTCCCGGGCCTTGTTTGATCTCGGCCACACCGTTCAGGTATTGCTGCATCTGTTCCGGGTGGGCGCGCAGCCATGCCAGAACATGATCGTGGTTCACCCCTGTTTCATCACCGGTAAGAGCATAGTGCGCCCATTGTGCGCTGCCCATCAAAACATCGATGTTCGAGTTGCCGAGCGCCTTTTCGAGCCCGTCCAGAACGTCCAGACGAACTTTGGTTGCGTCTTCTGCTCCCCCGCCCAATTCGTCCACACGGTTGATGAACACGACGATCTGTCCAAGTTCCAACGCTTGCATCAACCGGAACAGTTTCAGATCTGCGCGCGACAATGCCTGATGCGCGGACAGGACCACCACAAAGAAATCGGATTCCTTCAGATACTGTCGTGAAATCTCTTCGCGGATCAGCAGAGGATCATTCACGCCGGGCGTGTCAGTAACCGTCAGTGGAAACGGGAAGTGGCCCAGGTCAAAATAGACTTCGGCCTTGCGGGTGATGTCGCTGTAAAGCCCACGATCACTGCCTGGATCCAAAGTCCCATCCTCGGACGGATCATCCCCGGCACAGACATATCTGGCCAGGTCATCTGATGTCAGTTCGTCCAAATCGTGCTGTTGGCCCAACAGCTGTTCATAGCTGTCGCCCAGACGCCGCTGCGCCCGGACTTTCATGGCCTCGACCTGTTCTTCGATCATCTCGCGCTTGTAGCTGTCCTCGTCATCGGGAAACATGTTGCGCAGTTCTTCACCCTCGGCGATCAAAGATTGCCATTGGTAATTGTCGAAGAAATGGAATTCGGCACCTTGCGTTCTGCCGGAAGGGTGCCCGAAGTGCATATCGGTAATAACAGTTGTCCAAGGGTTAACATCCGAAGGCAAATACTCTGCCTGACCGGTAAAGCCGTTGATCAGACGCGACTTACCAGCCTTGATTTGCCCGACAAAGGCAATTGACGGTTTCAGATTGCTAAGATCACCAATGATGCGGGAAATGAACTGGCGCGTTTCATCATTGCTGATCCCGTTCATTTCTTCTGCTATGCGAATAAGTTCGCGGCGATGTGTTTCACTCATTACTCATTACCCTGGCTACAATAAAAAACAGATAGAAGTAGTCGAAAATTTGAATCCAATGGAGGCAATCATTTCTCTGCCTCCTGCAAAGAGGTCCACAGATTGACAACCGACCCCAGTTTGCGGGCTTCGTGGATGGCGACCGCGATCTGACCACGGTCACTCAGAACGGCCAGACCGGCCCCTTTTCCGCCCGTTGGCCTCATGACAATCAGCTGCGGGTCTTCAATCTCTTGCTGTGAATCACCATCCCAGCCGGCAAGATCAGCAACAAAACGGGCCAGCGTGTCCTGGTCGGGATACATCGGCTCGGATGGCTTGCACACACCTTCCAAAAGGGGTGCGGTGTCTTCCGCACTGTCTACAAAAACACGACCTGACGCGAAGCGGCTCGATGCATCAAAAAAACGTTGGGCAAGTGTTGTTGCTGCATCGGGTGTTTCCTCAGCAGGCGGACAGTCATCAACAGGTTTCTCAACATTTGGGACGACAGAAACAATCGGTTCGGACGGAAGCTCAATGGCGGCGCAGGCGTTCTCGATTTCGCTGAAGGTGATACCTACCTCATCCACTTCAAGCGCTGTGTCCGGTTTGCCCGACATCAACTCAAGCGGAGCAGGCGATATGGAGATGTCGGATACCAATCCAGCCAGTTTCTCGATCAGTTCGGCGCGTGGCTCTGTTTCAAAGTCCGGAATCTGACCGGCGGGTACCTTGAAAACATCCGTGATCCGGGAGCTGTTCACCTCAATTGCCAGACAATCCCCGTTTGCGGCGGTGAATTCCAACCGGCGCGGTAACACCGTGCCACGGATTGCCCGCAATATCGCGGATCGGCGAGCAGTTGCAGTTTCCCCTGCAATCATCACAGCCGGAGACAACCGTGCGACCGAGGTCCGCCCGATATCTTCAAGCAGGTCGAGAATGTCCGTGTCCATCATGCCGTGACCCCCTCTGGTCCCGTTCAAACCGCAGCCGCGACCGGCCCCAGACTGAGATGTGATTTAGTAAGCGCCAGCCCGACATTCGCGCTGTTGCGACAGATATAGCAAACCACATGATCAGGATATTCCTTGGTCCGCAAAAAGATGTTCAGCCTGTCTCTAGAAAAAACTGCGATTTCCCCAAAACCAGTGTTTTCTTCGTCTGCACTGCCCGCCTGACGCAAGAGTGCTTCAAACGCAGCAACCCCGCGCCCCTGAAAAAGATTGGCTACTGCCACCGCCAAAGTATCCAGTGAATCTTCGCAGTCAGGATCAGAAACAGAGCTGCCCAAAAGCATCCCTGTTTCCATGTCGATATACCCGGCTGCAATACAGTCGGGTATCGTTTCCATGGCGGAGTTCAGTGCAGTTCGAATAGACATCTAAGCCATTGTTTTCATTTGATAGTTTCTCACTATCTCGATTCGTTATCCCTTACAATACATGCCATTCCGCGCTGCTGTTTTCCTTGGCTTTCGGAATGGATTGAAGTGCCTCCTTGGTCTGCTTTTCGTTGTGTTCAATGGCGATCTGATCAAATTCGGCCAGAAATGCTTTGAATACGTTCTTCAGTCCCTCCGCGTCCTGCGGCAGGTCTTCATTCCGCGAAATCTCCTGCCACATGGTTGACGCGCTGAGCGGCGATCCAACCGCAATTTCAGGCAGGTCACTCAGAGCGGCAACGCTTCCGTCAACTGCATCGACCTGTTCGGTGGTGGCAGCTTCAATCAAACTGTTGGTTTCAGGTTCCGGCTCATAGTCGTCGGCATTGTTGCCAGTTTGAGCGGCCATCAGTGCTGTAATCGAGGAAACAGAGACTTCGATGCCACGATCTTCAGCCAAATCGTCTTGCTCGGGTTCTTCTTCTACTACGTCTCGCTCGATCGGATCTTTTTGCATCGACGTGCTCAGCGAGGCGAGCACGTCATCCGAATTGTCAACAGCCACAAGAGGTGCTGGGCTGATTTCAACCTCGTCCAAGTCACTCGGGGCGTCATCAAATTCGTCGTCCAGATCAGCTTCGAGTGACAAATCAAATTCGTCTTCGTCGTCCTGCAGGCCCGCGACATTCGCCAATTCAAGAGGGTCGTTCGAAGTATCTTTAAAGAAGGAACGCAGTTCATCACTTGTATCGGGTTCAACTGGCAGCGGTACTGGCTCTGACGCCATTTCTGCTCGCAGCCGTTCTGCCTCTTCCGCATCGATCCGAACCCGCTCGGCCTCATCAGCGCGCCGCTCGACCCGGGCAGGTCGAACCGGGAAACTGGTTACAACTGCGGCGCCTTCAGTGTTTGGCGTCCCGTCGGCCTCCATCGGGTTCACCAACCTTAATGGTGCGACTTCGTCGTGGTCTTTTTGCACTTTCGGTTCGCTTGACGAGCGGGCAGGGCGCAAGGGCTTAACTTTGGATGCGTCCGTTTGGCTTTTGTCGATCTGGTACCGAGCCAGTTGGTCGGCACGTTTGTCCATAATCTGTTCCGTGATCTCCAGGAAACTGTCGATCATCTTGCCGCCGCCGCTGCGTGACCACATTTCGGCATCGCCTGTCTTGTCCCGGGCAGTGATTGCGTCCCGAGCAGAGAACAGGATGGACCGGTTGAACAGGTGCCCCGCTTCGCGGTTTACGCGGCGCAGTACTTTTTGACGGTCTTTGAGGCTCAAGGCATCTGCCCGCGTCACCAGAAGCAAAGAATTGTGCTGTAACCGCTCGGGCAAGGAAACCCAAGTCGCGCGTTCGGTTTCGCGCCAGGCTTGCGTCGCGTGGGTGCACCACAAGACGCCGTTTGCCTGACCCACAGCACGTTGCCATACATCTGTCGAGATCTTGGGGTCGGAAATGCCGGGGGTGTCGATCAGGTCGACGGCTTCCAGAATATCGGCCTCAAGGAAGATACGGATGAACTGTGCGTCATTGACACCAACGGTTTCAAGCTGATCCAGCTCGATCAGTTCAATACTACCGTCATGGCGTTTGATATAGGGCGCTTGATTGCCCCAGCTAAACCAGACCGGTGGCAACTGGGTTGCCGTCACCTGCGTCGGCAAGGTCTGCGTTCGCAGCAAAAAGTTCATCAACGTAGATTTGCCAGCACTGAATTCGCCCATCAAGGCGAATACCGGTTTGCGGCGGGACCACTGCTCGATGCGTTCCCATGCCCTCGGAGAAACAAAGCGTGTTTGTGTATCTTTTGCCATTTTTCTACTTATGCCGCTTCGTTGCTAAGATCTTTCAGAATGTCGCCCAGAATCTCGTCCTTGGATTTCTGAGGCTGCAAGCCCGCCATCGCCGCCGCAGTCTGACCTGGGTTCTTTTCGGCAGAAGACGAGATGCTCAGCAGGGTTTCCTTCTGCTCACGCAGGAAATCTGACAGGATCGCACGGACGTTTTCGAGCACTGCCGCAATCTGGTTTTCCTCGATATCCTTGGTGATAGAATTCGCCTCGGACGCGATCAGCCGCGTGTAATCCGCCGCGTAGGCTTCAAACCCCTTTCGGCGCTGCCACCAACGTCGCCACCAGGTACTTTGCAAGTCCAGTGCGATTGTCCGGCCGATGCCAAGAGGTGGCGGAACACGAGGAACAATGGGCGCTTCAATGCTGAATTCGCCCAGATGGTTGCCAAGTATCTTATGATAAAGCGCTTCGACATCTGCAGCGGCGGTTGCGTACAACGCACCGGCATCCTTGCGCATGGCGCGGGCGAAACTGAAATAGGCGGCCTTTTGCAATGTCCTTAATCCCGCGGGATCATATTGCCACGTGCCTTGTTCGCCATTTTTTTCAAGATGCGCGATCAGTGAGTCTGTTGCGCGCTTGACGAAATTGGCCTCGGCTGAATTCAGGCGCTCCAGTACTTTGTCGCGCAACGCATTTGTCAGCTCGGCCGCTTTCTTTTCGTATTCGGCAGACACCGTATTGATCGCATCTTCAGGCGAAATACCGTCAAGATCCCGCGCAACGCCTTCACCTTCGGACAGGTTCTTGGCGACCGCAGTCGCGCGGATCTGACTGGCAATGTTACGGGCCCGATGGCGAACGCGGTCCATCAGGCGCGCTCCGGCACCGTCCGCAATACGCTCGTTCATGGCCAGCAATAGATCGGGCAAGCCGGAAAGCGCCCAAATTTTATCGAGCGAGGCCGCCTGATCACCGAATCCAGCGGCCAGGTAGAACGTATTCAAGGCCTGGCGCGATTCTTCAGTCAGAATATCCGGGTTCCCGGTCAGTGCGGCTTCGGCCCACAGCGCACTGCCAAAAACGACGCTGGTATTAGTGTCGATATTGTTCTGTTTGAGCGTGTCCTGAATGCGGTCACGGATCTCCGGGACCTGATTTACAGGATCGGAAAGCTCATCGATCCTGTTGACGAACAGGATGATCTGCCGGTTCTCGAACTGCGCAATAATGCGCATCAGAGCCATGTCCATGGTCGTCAGGGCCTGGCTTGCTGCCAACACCACAACACAGACTTCGGATCCCCGCAGGCTGCGCAGCGTGATTTGCTCACGCACCATGAACGTATCGTTCACACCGGGTGTGTCGCACAGTTTCAGCGCAATGGGGTATTGCGGAATGTCCATATACAGCTCGGCTGATTTGGTAACATCAGCAAACCGGCCCGTTTTCGGATTAATATCGGGATCGTCTTCATCGCCCAGACACACATAGCGTTGAATCAATTCTTCGTCGAAATGGTCATACTGATGGCTTTGACCCAGGATCAGGTCAAAGTGTTTACCAAGACGCTCCTCTGACTTGGCCTTCATCTCAGCGATCTGATGGCGAATGTCTTCCATCTCATCATCTGCGCCGGCACGATTGGCCAATTCACCAAGACGACCGCCGCCGACCATCAGGTTGTCCCATTCTTCCTGCTCAAAAAATGTGAACTTGGCCTTTGTATCACCCGGCGGGCGTGTGTTGATGTTCAGGGTCGTAACCACCGAGGTCCACGGATTGACGTCTGACGGCAGCAGGGCAGGGCGCCCGGCAAGAATATTGACGATCGAGGATTTTCCGGCCTTTACCTGGCCCACCATCGTGATGCTGGCGGTAAAATTCTCCATCCGGGTCTTGAGCGTAGCCAGCCGTGCCGAAGAGCGCGCATCAGCCACCTCTGTCAGTTGATCTATCTGAGCTGTCAGTGAAGCCATTGTTTCCGTCATCGGTGCCAGTGCTTCGTTGCCGACAGACAAAAGGTGATCGTTGCGCGCCATGCTTAACCTCCGGTTCCCGTTGCAGCAATTTGGGGCACATGCGAACCACGGCCCGCCGGAATGCTTGTCAGAGTGTCGATGCGCGCGATCAGGTCCAATGCATTGCCCAGAATTTCGGCTTCGGCCCGAGGTGAAATAGTTTCGTACGATTTGGAATCGGCCAGTACTTCAATTGAGCTGAAGCTGTCTCCATTCTCGAGGCACGCAACGCGGCGCCCGGTCGGGAAACCTTCGGATTTTGCGGCGGGCAGCGGCATGCGTGCATTCGCCAGCAGATAGTGTTCACCGGAATGAGTGCGAAGCGAAATACCAAAGCCTGTATTCGGATGGTCGCGATTCAGAGTCTTGAGCTCACCAAGGAAGCTCTCACGAGCAAAGAAGACAGCTTCTTGCTCGGCGGCAGCGGATGGATTCAGATCGGTCACAGCAGAAAGCCTTGTATTGGAGTTGAGCAAAAAACTCGTACCGGCGCCAAAGTGGCAAAAAGACTCATTAACTCCTGAGTACAACAAGTACCTTCAAGGCGGTGTTATTTTGGCGCGAATAAGATTTTTTAGCGGTTGAATTGTGGCGGCAATGTGGTGGCCCGCTCATAACAATGTCTCAACCGATGCGGGTATAATAGGGCGACAACCTTGGATAGTGAAACGATTGGCAAGGTTGCATATAGTGATAGTCGTGGGAGCCAAAAGAGTTAAAGGGGGTGCCTTTTCAAGAGCATTCGAATGACTTGGAGGCTGATGGCCAGTTGGATTCAGACTTTTTAATAAAATCAAATATTTATGCTTTGAACTTTGTGGGATGTTTAGGTTCTGAGGAGAAAAAGCATATGTCCAAGTGAAACCAGAGATACAAGGTGCGATGGTTTTCTGGATCAAACTGCAACAATTCTGGACCTTTGCGTCTAGGTTCTCCACGCAAGCTTTTTGGCGTAAAGCCTGGCCGGAACGATTGGTGTTTATTCAACGTTAGCGCGTTTCCAAACGGTTCGATCGTGCAAGGCTACAACCTGTGAGCCAAACGCCAGGAAACAACGTCATATTGGTGGTTTCAAACCGGCAATAGGTTTTTTGTCTGTTTTCAGACGCCGTTCGTTTCGCTGCCACTGCGCTGGTTGCCATGACAACAAGGTCGAAAGTGGGTTGCGGTGCTCGGCCATATTGCTTGGCAGGTCACAAACTTTGTTTTCCTCGAATTTTACCTCTCGCACTCCTAAGCAAGCTTTGTTATTGAGCGCTTCATTCCGGCGCTAGTGCGCTCGGTTGCGGGTGTGGCGAAATTGGTAGACGCACCAGATTTAGGTTCTGGCGCCGCAAGGCGTGGGGGTTCAAGTCCCTCCACCCGCACCATCATAATTTACCATAATCATACTTATGCGAATATCTCGTGTAGCGGGGCACATTTGTTAAGTGCCCTTAAAAATGAGACTCCTATTTTGAGACTCGATTTACTGAGAAGTTCTGGAACACTGCCCCGTCAGATTGGAAGCGCGAGTCAGGCGATGTTGAGGATGTGTCGCTCGAACTGATCATAGGTATCGCGGCAACTGGGACATTTCTACTTTGCACAACCAGTGACACTTCTACTTGGTTGCAACACCTCGCTTGTCCTCTGTCATCAATTACATCCTTCTTCTCCAAGTTGGAGCTTGAAGAAGATGTCTCGCAGGTGCGTGCATATCTACAGATGGAAATCCAATCGATTGGCTTCCATCGTAAGCGGCCGCGAGGCCGGCGCAGTCACCAGTTCAAAAACACCGCAAAAATAAATGGCAATTTTCTTGAATACTTTTACCATGTGGTCAAATTAGGGGGCAGATGAATGTTCGACATCATCATCAGACAGGCCAGCTTGCCGGATGGCCACGAACCGGTGGATATTGCAATCAAGGGCGACCGCATTGCGGAAATTGCCACTGACATCAAGGGTGAGGTGCGCGAAGAAATCGACGCAGCGGGCCACTTGGTTTCGCCTCCTTTTGTCGACCCGCACTTCCATATGGACGCCACCCTGAGTCTCGGGTTGCCACGTATGAACGTCTCGGGCACGCTTTTGGAGGGCATCGCGCTTTGGGGTGAATTGAAGCCCCTGCTGACACCCGAGGCGGTGATCGAACGGGCCATGCGATATTGCGACCTGGCCGTGTCGCAGGGATTGCTGGCCATCCGTTCGCATGTGGATGTTTCACCAACCCCGTTGGTGGGTGTTGAAGCTCTGTTGGAAGTGCGCAAGCTGATTGCCCCCTATATTGACCTGCAATTGGTGGCATTCCCGCAAGATGGCCTTTTCCGATCGAGAGACGCAGAGAGAAACCTGATCCGGGCGCTCGATATGGGCGTCGATGTCGTGGGCGGGATTCCGCATTTTGAACGCACGATGTCGGAAGGTGCCCGATCGGTCACAAGGCTGGCCGAGATCGCGGCGGACCGCGGCCTGATGCTGGACCTGCACTGTGATGAAAGCGATGATCCGATGTCTCGCCACGTAGAAACGCTGGCCTTTGAGACCACGCGCCTCGGGCTCGGCGGTCGTGTGACTGCAAGCCACGTCACCGCGATGCATTCATACGACAATTACTATGCCTCGAAGCTCATTCCGCTGATCGCGGAAAGCGGCATGAATGTTGTACCGAACCCGCTTATCAATATCACGCTGCAAGGTCGCTCAGACACCTATCCGCGCCGCCGTGGCCTGACCCGCGTGCCAGAATTGCGTGCGGCGGGTGTGAACGTTTCCTTCGGGCAGGATTGCACCATGGATCCATGGTACTCGCTTGGGTCCGCCGACATGCTGGAAGTGGCCCATATGGGCGTGCATGCGGTGCCGATGACATCCCGCGAAGCGATAGAGTGGGCTTTTTCATCCGTTACCCAGAACGGTGCCAAGACCATGGGTCTGCCTGACCCCACAATTCGCGAAGGTGGCCCTGCCAACATGGTTGTACTGCAAGCACGTGACCCGATTGAAGCTGTTCGCATGAAAGCCACACGCCTTGCCGTCATCAAAAACGGAAAGGTGCTGGCCCGCACGGAACCACGAATGGCCGCGCTTGCGTTGCCCGGCCGCCCCACGACCCTGGATCCTGCCGATTACGCGCCCAGGCCCAAAACTCAGGAAGCTCAAAAACAAGAATAACTGCCACCAACAGAAGAGGATACTCCAATGAAACTCACCACAACACGTCGTCAACTGATGGTCGGCGCTGCGGCCACGCTGGCCCTGCCGGCTTACGTCCGCCGCGCGAATGCACAATCTGCGACCCGCGTTGCCGGCGTGCATATGTCTCCGGTCGAAAATGCCTGGAACAGCCGTATCCACGTGGCAATGCAGGAGGCCTCCGATGCTGGCCTGATCGAGTATGAGTTCTCTGAAGGCGTGGCACCAACCGACTATCCCCGCGCGATGCGCGAGTATGCAGAAGGTGGTGCGCAGATAATCTGGGGCGAATCCTACGCCGTGGAACGCGAAGCACGAGAAGTGGCAGGCGATTATCCCGATACCGCCTTCCTCATGGGCTCTTCCGGCGGACCGGGCGGGGACAATTTCGGCGTCTTTGGCACCCGCAACCACGAGGCGGCCTATCTGGCCGGAATGCTTGCCGGCCAAATGTCGGAAAGCAGTGTTTTCGGTTCCGTCGGCGGTTATCCGATCCCTGAGGTGAACCTGCTGATCAATGCTTTCCGGATGGGCGTCAGTGAAGTGAACCCTGACGCCACCTTCCTCAACGGTTTTATTGGAGCGTGGTTTGATCCGGCCCGAGCGCAGGAGGCAGCAATTGCCCAGATCGATGCGGGTGCGGATATCCTGTTTGGTGAACGGATCGGTACGGCGGATGCGGCTCAGGCGCGTGGTGTGAAAGCCATCGGTTCACTTATCGATTATACACCGCGCTATCCCGGTACGGTCTTTGCCAACGCGATATGGAACTATGGGCCAACTATCGAAGCCATCGTGGCGGACGTTCAGACGGGCAATCCCACCGGGCGCAACTACACGGAGTATTCCTTCATGGCCCATGGCGGCAATGAGCTGATCTATGTCGCCGACGAAGTGCCTGCTGATGCCATCCCGGCGATGGAGGCCAAACAGGCTGCGATCCAATCCGGTGAATGGGACGTTCCGATCGACGAAAGTGAGCCCTCCTGATTCTGAGGGCGTTGACGTGACCGATGCCACGGCCCTTGCGGCTTCCATCATGGCGAGGCAGATCTCTGCCAGCGAGGTGATGGAGGCAAGCCTTTCCGCCTGCCACGCACAGGCAGATTTGGGGGCCGTGGTTTTTTTGGATGAAGACATGGCCCGCGCGGGGGCAAGGGCAGCGGACGTCTTGCCACCTGACCAGCGCGGGCCCTTTCATGGGGTTCCTTTTTTGGTCAAAGACCTCGGCGGATCTGCAAAGGGGCTGCCAGCCGCTGCGGGATCCGCGGCTATCCGGGCGCGCGGTCGAAAACCCGATAGAGACAGTCACCTATTGGGGGATCTACGCCAGACTGGCCTGATATCCTTCGGCTTGACCGCGACCCCTCCTTTCGGTCTTTCCCTGACATGCGAACCAGATGGCATCGCTGCTACTAGCAATCCATGGAACCCCGCGTTGACGCCCGGTGGTTCATCCGGCGGCGCTGCGGCAGCGGTCGCAGGTGGTATCGTTGCCATTGCCCATGCTACGGATGCGGCCGGGTCCATCAGAGTACCTGCCGCGTGCTGCGGTTTGACCGGGCTTAAGCCGTCTCGTGGTGCGGTGCCCGGAGGTCCTGATTTTGCCAATCACCTGATGGGGATAGCCTCTGAACTGGTGTTGGCACGGTCGGTCCGTGACGTGACAACCGCCCTTGGTGCCGTAGTCCAGCCAATGGCCCCGGTGCATCTGCCAGAACGCCCCCGTGTCGCGGTGGCATTGCCGGATCGTTGTGAAGCGGCCCAAAGCAAGGCCGCGAAAGATGCGGCCGACGCGCTGCGCGATGCTGGCTGTGAGGTGCGTGCCATCCGTTCTCCCGACCGGCTCGGGGTTGAGGCCCATGAAATTGCCCGAACCATATTGGCTGTTTCCTTGGCTGAGTGGCTCACTGCACTGGGGATCTCTGATGATCAGGTGCCCCCGCTTGCCGCCGCCATGGCTGCGGAGGGCCGTGCGACACCTGCCACCGTGCTTTTTGCGGCCGTGCGACAGCTGGCGCGGCTGACACATCGTTCTTGCCAGCTCTTCAGTTCCGCTGATGCCATCCTAATGCCGGTCCTCTCGTCTGCGCCGCCCATTGTCGGCACTTTGGACCTGTCTGGCGCTTCTCCTGATGAACACATGGCGCGGCTGGAGGCTTTTGCCCCAAACGCAGCACTTGCCAATGTAGCAGGCTTGCCAGCTTTGGCGTTGCCTTTTGGCATGGCAAATGGCCTTCCACTCGGTGTGCAACTGATCGGACCGCCCGGCGCGGATTTTGCGCTGCTGAAACTCGGCAAATTGATCGAGACCCGCGCGCCCGAACTTTCCTTTCCGTCCCCAATCGCAGGCCTGCCCGCATGACCAATGTTCTGGAGCTACACAACATTACCAAGCGTTTTGGAACGCTTGCCGCCAATGATGATGTGACCCTTACACTGGCCGAGGGTGAAATCCTTGCGCTGTTGGGTGAAAATGGCGCCGGTAAAACGACGCTGATGAACATCCTGTTTGGTCATTACGCAGCCGATGAAGGCACTGTCAGGGTGTTCGGCAAAGAGCTGCCACCCGGCCTGCCGCGCGCTGCAATCGAAGTGGGTGTGGGGATGGTACACCAGCACTTCACGCTTGCCGGAAACCTCACGGTTCTGGAAAACGTCATTCTTGGTTCTGAACCCATGACGCGCGCACGATCCGCTCGGGCCGCCGCCCGCAAGAAATTGTTGCAGATCGCTGATCGGTTCGGTCTGCCCGTGAACCCCGATGCCAAGGTTCGGTCGCTGTCCGTGGGTGAGCGCCAACGGGTCGAAATTCTGAAAGCGCTCTACCGTGACGCTCGTATACTGATCCTGGATGAACCTACTGCCGTTCTGGCCCGGCCCGAGGCAATGCGCCTGTTCGAGACGCTGCGCGACATGACGAAAGAAGGTCTCTCGCTTATCTTCATCAGCCACAAACTGCATGAGGTTATGGCGGCTTCTGATCGTGTGGCCGTCCTTCGTGGCGGCAAGATGGTGGCGGAACGGAAAACCTCTGAGACCAACCCCGGTGAGCTGGCGGAACTGATGGTCGGCCGAAAAGTGGAACGCCCCGTACGTCAAGACCACGAGATCGGCGCGCCAGTTTTGATCGCAAACGATGTGCGCGTGGAAGAAGACGGTGAGTTGCGGCTGGATGACGCGTCATTCACCGTCCATGCTGGTGAGATCCTTGGAATCGTCGGTGTTTCAGGTAATGGGCAGGCTTCCCTTGGCGGTCTGTTGTCCGGATTGATACACCCAAGCGCCGGGCAGTTGACACTCCTGAACAAGGATATCGGCCATCTGGGTCCGCGTGGCATGATCCAGGCTGGCGCTGGCAGGGTGCCCGAAGACCGTCATGCAGAAGGTGTCGTGGGTGAGTTGAGCCTGTGGGAAAATGCAGTTCTTGAACGACTGCGCACACCCGAGTTTTCGTACCGCGGCTTTGTCCGACAACGCGCCGCCCGAGAATACACCTCAGGGTTGATCGAACGTTTTGACATCCGGGGTGCCAGCCCGGACACGCGAACAAGGCTGCTGTCTGGCGGAAACATGCAAAAGCTGATCCTGGGACGGGTCCTGACCAACGGGCCGCGATTTGTGCTCGCCAACCAGCCGACGAGAGGCCTTGATGAAGGGGCAATTGCCGCAGTTCATGCCGAGCTTCTGGCCGCACGGGCCGAGGGTGCTGCGATCCTTCTCATTTCAGAAGAACTGGAAGAAGCCGTAGCTCTTTCAGACCGGATACAGGCGATCGTCAAAGGTCGTTTGTCGAAACCGATATCCGCTGATGAGGCTGACCCACAACGCCTTGGCCTGATGATGGCAGGTGTCTGGAAGGAAGATGACGATGCGGCTTGAACGACGCACACAAGTGCCGCTGCACCTTGTGGTTATCGCGCCGCTGGCCGCGATCTTTACCGCATTGCTTTTGGCTGCGGGCCTCATCGCGGCTGCGGGGGTAAACCCGCTTACGGCTTATAGTGAAATGCTGACTGGCGCACTTGGCTCACGCCTTGCGATTACCGAGATGCTGACCCGCGCCACGCCGCTGATCTTCACCGGGCTTGCCGCTGCTGTCGCTTTTCGTGCGCGGCTTTGGAACATCGGCGGCGAGGGGCAGTTCTTTGTCGGCGCGCTGATTACCGCGTGGATCGGGCATTCACTCGGGGTTCCCGGATGGATTGGTATTCCGATTTTGATGCTGGCAGGCATGGCAGCGGGCGCGGCCCTGTTGGCAGGCCCCGCGTTTTTGCGCCTGCGTTTCGGGGTGGATGAGGTGGTAACAACCCTGCTGCTCAATTTCATAGTAATCCTTTTCGTCGGCCTCATGATCGAAGGCCCGATGCGCGATCCGTTGGCTTTTGGCTGGCCCTCTTCCGTACCCGTAGTTGTTGATTTCCGATTGCCTGATCTGATCCCCCGCACGCGTCTGCATATAGGGCTGCTTTTTGCCATCGCAGCGGCCGGTGCCGTTTGGCTGATCCTGGCGCGTACTGTTTTCGGGGCTGAAACACGCGCCGCAGGTTTTAACGCCAGTGCTGCTGCCTTTGCCGGAATTTCTCTGCCCCGAACGATTATGGGTGTGGCTCTGCTTTCGGGCGCTTTGGCGGGGCTGGCAGGTTCCGTCGAAGTCTTGGGTGTTACAGCGGGCGTCACCACAACGATGAGCCCGGGATTCGGCTATGCCGGCATTGTTGTCGCGATGCTCGCCGCGCTGCATCCGGCCGGCGTGGTCGCCGCCGCCGTGTTCGTCGCCACTGTTTTTGTCGGGGCCGACGCCATGAGCCGCGCGACGGGCGTTCCCAGTTTCATTGCCGATGTGATCGTGGCGGTCTGTCTGCTCACCATGATCGTGGCCCTTCTTTTCACAACCTACCGGGTGCGCCGATGAATGAAGCAATTGATCTGCTGCTGAATACCAGTCTCTGGGCGTCCGTGCTGCGTATTGCAACGCCGCTCATATTTGGCGTCCTTGGTGCATTGCTCTGTGAACGTTCAGGTGTGCTCAATTTGGGGATCGAGGGGATCATGACCATGGGTGCGATGAGCGGTTGGCTTGCCGTTTACCTGGGCGCACCTTTGCTGGTAGGCCTGATGATTGCGGCGATTTGCGGCGCGGTGATGGGATTGCTGCACGCCATGCTGACGGTCCCGCTTGGGTTGTCGCAACACGTGTCGGGGCTCGGCATCACGCTGTTTGCATCCGCGCTGGCCTATTACCTCTACAGGTTACTTGTTGAAGTGGGTGATCTGCCCCCGACAATAGAACCATTCCAGCCACTCGATCTTCCGGGTCTTTCCGATATCCCCATTTTGGGACCGATCCTGTTTTCCCAGGCTCTGCCGACTTATCTGGCGCTCTTGGCGGTGGCTGTGATGGCCTATGTCCTTGCTCGGACCCCGTTGGGACTGGCCATTCGCATGACTGGTGAAAACCCGCATGCGGTTGAGGCGCAGGGGTTGAACCCCATTCGCATCCGCATCGGTGCAGTCGTTGTCGGATCAGCCTTGATGGCAGTGGGAGGCGCCTTCCTGACGACAACGGCGTTCAATAGCTTCTTCCCGGGCATGGTTCAGGGGCGCGGTTGGATCTGCATAGCGCTTGTAGTCTTCGCAAGTTGGCGGCCCGGTAAGGCGCTGATCGGTGCCGTGTTGTTTGCGTTTTTTGATGCATACCAATTGCGGCTGCAAACAGCGATTGAAGGCGTACCATATCAGCTTTTCCTGATGGCGCCCTATGTGCTTTCCATAGTCGCGCTCGTCCTTGTCGCCCGCAGGGCCGAGGTGCCTGCTGCGCTGATGGCACCTTATCGGCGCGGTGAACGTTAGAAACACGTTCACAGCCAGTGGATGACTGGTCATCCAAGCGCAAAAGGGGCAGGAAATACATGAGACATCGGGTCATGGCCGGTTGCGACAGTTGTGCCTGTGCCTTTCGTGTTTGACGGGATCTGGCGTCAACACCTTGGGCAAGAGGCCATTGATCGCAATGCAGCGTGTCAATAGCCGGTGACAATGGCGATAAGAAAAGGCGGCCTCTGACGATGAACAGCCGCCTTGTGACTTTCGACCTGACGTTGTTGCCTAGTTGGCTACCGACTGCAGTCTCCGTCGATCAGCGGCGGTTGCATTTCTCTCAACAACAGTACGGTTGAACGGGTCCTTCAGTTCGTAGCGGCCAAACTCGATCTCTTCCTTCCAGCCATTGGCATAGTTTACTTGAATGTTGTTGCCCTGACGTTCAACTTTCGTCGGGCGACTTCCCGCAGCTCCTCCTTGGCCGGACGAGCGCACGTTGTCGATTGAGATACCATCTGCCAATGACCGGAGCCTCGAGACATCAGCGCCTGTAGCTGGCGGTTCTTCCACAGTGCGATTCTGAGCATTCTTTCTTTCATATCGACCGTTTTCGATTTCTTCCTTGGTTCCATCGGCGTAGCGCACTTCGATGCCGTTCGCGTTGGTCTCAAACTTTGTTATCCTGGCTGACCGTGATGACCCGCCCCCTGCCCGGGACTGATCCTTTTTGCCGCTGCCTCGGTTCGAACGCTTCGAGTCGTCGTCATCATCGTCGCGACCACTTTTGCCGGATCCGGAATTTTCGTCCCGATCTTCGTCGCGGTCATCATCCCTGTCGTCGTCGCGATCATCGTCGCGGTCACCACCGCTACCACTGTTGCCCGACCCCGAGTTGTCGTCCCGTTCGCCCCCACGATCATCCCCCCGATCGTCATCGCCACCATCCCCGTCTTTTCCGCTGCCACTTTTGGCAAAGGCATAGGCTGGTTCAAGTTGCAGGCGACCTTCCGCGTCAAACTTCGGTACGTAAGGCGTCGCAACAATCAACGAAGCCAGTGCTGCGGTGCTAAGAAGCTGGCCCAGTTTTCCTTGAAGTTTCATTTTTTCGCCTCCAGTTCTGTTCGACCCATCTCATGGTGCCAGTGACAGATTACCCAGGGCTTTGCTTCCCGACATCGGGCTTAGGTCTGATGAATTGCAGGCCGAACGTCCAAGCCAAAACCACGACATCCGTCGTATTCGATTGCACCGAGTGGTTTAAGAAACTTGGCTCGGTTTTGCTCCGTTGCCTTTCAACTCGTCATCGGGTTCCAGATGAATAACAAAGACAGAACCAGGATAAACGCGTTCCAATGCCAGTTCGACTTCATTGCATATGTCATGCGCCGCGCTGACCGACATTGCGCCATCCACAACGAGGTGGAACTCGACGAAGATGATATTTGCGGATCTGCGTCCCTTTAGGTCGTGACACTCCAGAGCGGCCCCCATATTGTTTTCAATGGTGCTGGAAACTATCTGCAAGTCATAGTCGGAAAGGCTTACATCCATCAGGCCATCAACGGACGCACGAATAACTTTCCATCCTTCCCACAGAATGTTCAGCGCGACGAGAATTGCAAGGATCGGATCAAGGATCAGCCAGCCAGTGACAAGCGCAAGTAAAAGCCCAACGACAACGCCAATTGATGTTATCACGTCGGTAAAGATGTGTCGGGAACTTGCCTGCAATGCAGGCGACCCCTCGCGCCTTCCGATCTTGAGCAACAAGTAAGCCCATACACCATTCACGCCGGTTGCGATGATGTTAATGACAATTCCAAGCAGCGGCGCATCTTCAAGATGTGGGTCAGGCAGCGCCAACACTGCCTCTCTGATGATCAGAAAGGCGGCGAGCACAATCAACACGCCCTCAACGACAGCGGAAAGATACTCGGCTTTCTTGTGACCAAAGGGGTGGTTTTCGTCCGGTGGCTTGCTTGCAACCCGCACGGCGGAAAACGCAAGCAGCGCTGCGACTACGTTCACTGTGGATTCCATCGCGTCCGACAGCAGAGCCACTGAACCTGTCAGCCACCAAGCCAGTAATTTCAGGGCCAATACGGCTATGGAGATCGGGATGGACCAAAGAGCGAATTTCTGTGTCATTTGGCCAAGACCCTCGATCAAACGTCAACGAAAACTCGTGCGATAAGTGAATTTTCGTGCTCAAGACCTAAAACAGGTGATGGAGACAAAGGGAAGAGAAGCGTTGGGTTTTCTGCCCAAAATCATCTGGGTATCCGCATTACAGCCTCAATCACCGGTCACTCTGATGAGGGCTCAATCGGTGGCACAGGAACGGCTTTGAGATAGGCGGCAATCGCGAAGCGCTCGTTATCGCTCAATCGGGAAGTGTTCTCGATCACTTCAACCATTTCACCCCCGGCGCTGTCATAATCCGGTGTAAAGCCCGACTTCAGATACTCCGCGATGTCAGCTTCCGACCAATCGAGCTGATCTGCCGTGAGGCCGGGTATGCGCCCTTTCCCGCCAGGATTGGGCGCGCCTGCCAGCCAGAGGTCACGTTTCAAACCACCCAACCCGTTTCTTGGCGTGTGGCATTCGGCGCAATGTCCCAGCGCCTCTACCAGATACCGACCTTGAATTTGCTGGTCAGTCAGGTCGCCTTCTACAACCCAGCCCGGCTCCAGATACAACAGTTTCCATCCGCCCAGCCCCCGTCGAATGTTAAACGGGAAACCGACTTCATGCGGGAAGCTTTCAGTGGCAACTGCCGGAAGGGTGGCAAGGAATGCGTGGAGCGACGCGACGTCTTCTGCTGTCATATTTGAGTAAGATGTATAAGGAAAAGCCGGAAAATAGTGCTGTCCTTCGGGTCCGGTCCCATGAAAAAGTGCATTGGCCAGATCCAATGCGGACCAGGACCCGATACCTGCAACCGGATCACTGGAAATGTTCGGGGCTATGAACGTGCCGAATTCCGTCTCAAACCGACGACCACCAGCGAGTTCGAGCATTTCCTCGCCAGCGGCGTTCGGCGTAGAGTGGCAGGACGCACATCCCGCCGCGTAAAACACCACCTCACCTCTTTCGGGATCAGGTGTAACACTGTCCAGTAGGGTCTGATCAACTCTTTTTGGGCGGGTCAGCACCAGACCGAACAGCCCGACCAGAACTGCAATAACTGCGGCGAAAATGAATAAACGCCGCATGGCCAGCGCTCCTTTAGTCTTTTGGCGCCCTGTAAGCTTTGTGACATGCCGAGCACGATCCGCCCAGATCACCCATCGCCGCCTTCAGAGCATCGACATCTTGGCCTGCCGCTGCCTGCATCGCAACAGCGGCTTCGGCCATGGCCTGACCCTTCGCACTTACATCCGGGAAGTTTTCCCAGATGGCTGGCAACGCTCGGGTGGACGGGTCGGACGCATTGTCGGATCCGGCAGGCCACATCGCGGATTGATCGATCTGCGTCAGAACAACCAGGTTGTTCGCTGCCCGTGTTGCCGCATCGGCATCGTATTCCATCTCTCCCTTGGTCATGCCACCCAGAGTGCCAAGATTGAAGGCATAAAGCTTCATGATCGAGGTCCGAGCCTTGACCGCCGGATTTTCGCTTTCCTGGGCGATGGCTGATCCAATAACCGCCACCGACAACAAACCAGCCGCAACGGCCGAGAACTTCTTCATCATTGTGCGTCTCCCTGTTCAATGCGTCGAATACTAGACTGAACATTTTTTCTTGTAATTGTTTGATGTTCAGCGTTCCTTGTTAAATTATGAACAACCAGAACTGGGATGATTTTCGATACGCGCTAGCCGTAAGAAAATACGGGTCATTGAATGCGGCCGCTGGGGCCTTGGGTGTCACTCATGCTACGGTGTTGCGCAGAGTTGCTGCACTTGAAGACCGATTTGGATGCGTGATTTTTCAGAAAAGCCCATCAGGGTATTCTGCGTTGCCCGAAGCCAGAACAATTCTTTCGGCAATGGAAAGCCTTGAAGAGGCCGTGCTGTCCGTGGAGCGGGCAATTGTGGGTGCGAACCGGTCCCCTGCGGGTCATGTTCGCATTGCGTCCACTGACAGTCTTTGTCAGCTTGTATTGCCCCAAATACTAAATGAGATATCACAAATGTATCCCGGCTTGGAGCTGACGTTGTTAAGCGGCAACAACCACCATGATCTATCGAGGCTGACCGCGGACATCGCCGTACGACCTTCGATCAAACTCGAAGACGGGCTTGTCAGTGAACGTGCAGGAACACTGTCATTTGGCGTTTTTGACGACGGTTCCCCCAATAGAAAATGGTTGAGGCTTGATGGGGCGTTGAGCCGCTCGCTCCCGGCCAAATGGTTGGCCGAACATGTCAGCGCGAATGAAATGACCAATGGAGCAGATAGCTTCTTAGTGCTTCAGCAGATGGCGGTATCCGGGGTGGGCAAAGCCTTTCTACCCTCATTTATTGGCAATGCGGATCCTCGGCTCCATCGGTCGACAGAAATTGATCCCGGCCTTGATGTTCCACTTTGGGTAGCGACACTGGACGAAATAGCCCACACTCCGAAGTTTGCCATCGTGCAGCGAGCTTTGGTTGAACGCCTGTCCATTGCTCTGCCAGAGTGACAAATCACAAAGAACAGTCTCAAGGAGTCGCGGTTCCTCCGAGAACAGCTCTGTGGCCGAGGTGCTGATTGCCCAGAGCAGCTTTGAGCGAGCCCTGCACTAAATGCGGAGCCGCGAGAGCTTTTCTGTCCAAGCTCCACGCCTGAGCCCGGGTCTAGGCCGCGCTGATCGCACACGATGCTTGGAACAAAACAGACTGAGCCGCAATCCAAACGTGATTGCATGCTCAATGCTGGCCCCATCGCTTCGAAAAGCGTGTGTACCCAGGATATGAAATTGCAATTTCGCGCTGACAAATCCGGTGGGTGGCAAGCTTTGTTGCGCATGTCCGTTTATTGGCAGGCTTCCGCCCTCCCCGTACGGACGCATCCTATAGGGTGTACCCATAGTCATGTATCGGTCAGGACCGCAACGCGGGTCCGGCAACGACCGAGTAGCATGGCTCCGCGGATCTTAGGTCTAGCTTTCAGGCCTGAGTTTGAAACCATCCAAAAAGGGGTCGGACTTGAGACGCTTGGCCGCAAAATCAACAAAGGCGCGCACCTTTGCAGACACGGTGCGGCCTTCTTGATGCACAAGATGGATGGGGACCTCGGGTGGTTCAAACGAATTCAGAACGGTCTTGAGCCGCCCGTCCGCAATGTAGGGTGCCACCTGATAGGACAAGAGCCGCCCGATGCCATGCCCTTTCAGGGCCAGCTCAATCACCGCGTCATTGGTGTTCATGCTGATGCGCGGGCTTACGCGTTTTGTCACGACCGTTTCGCCCTTTCTAAAATACCATTGGGCCGATGCGTGCAGGGCAGTTGAATTAATGATGGCGTGATTGGCCAGGTCGTCGGGTGTGTCGGGTTCGCCGCGCAAGTCGAGATATGATGGAGCCGCAAACACGACCTGCCTCACCGCGCCGCATCTCACGGCCATCAGACTTGAATCTGCAAGTTTTCCAATTCTGATACCGACGTCGAGGCCCTCATCAATCAGATTGACCACGCGGTCCACATAAAGCGTGCGCGAGGAGAGCTTTGGATACAGATCCAGAAATTCGCCCAGAATCGGAGTGACGAACATACGGCCAAACAACACCGATGAGGTCACACTGAGTTCTCCGGTTGGTTCGGCATAAGATCCAACGGCAGCACGCTCTGCCTCTTCAAGCTCCATCAGAATGCGTCTGGCATCTTCAAAGAATCTTCGCCCGCCATCAGTCAGCATAACCGAGCGCGTGGTACGCACAAAAAGGCGGAGCCCCAGGCTGTCCTCCAGCATGGATACCAGCCGGGTTACTGTTGGTGGCGACATATTGAGGTGGCGTGCAGCGGCGGAGAAGCCATTCAGCTCGGCTACCTTCACGAAAACGCCTAATGCATGAAATCGGTCCAAATAACTATTCCACTTTTTGGAATAATATATTGCCAAGTATCCGCATTCCGCAACGTAAATGCATTGACTAGCTTCATCCCAGCCCCAGGGCATCGCCCCGACCGAGATGGAGAATTCAATGTCACGTCCTTTTGCAGAAATCAGTTTTACGCCTTCCGTACGTGCAGCGCAGGCCAAAAACGGATCGGCTGACGGATATGCGACGTTTCTGGCAGGCTCCGTTCAGGAAGACCTCATCAGCCCGGTCGAGGCCAGCTTCATCGCACAAAGGGACGGCTTCTATCAGGCGACCGTCTCTGAAACCGGCTGGCCTTATGTTCAATTCCGCGGCGGACCGGCAGGCTTTCTGAAAGTGCTGGATGAACGGACGCTTGCCTACGCAGATTTTCGCGGCAACCGGCAATATCTCAGCACGGGGAACCTGGAGTGCAACGACCGCATCTCACTGATCCTGATGGACTATCCCAACCGGAGACGCCTCAAGATCTGGGGCCGGGCGAAACTTGTTGATGGCGCGGATGATCCGGCCCTGATGCAGCGTTTGAGTGTGCCGAATTACAGAGGCCACCCGGAGCGGGCCATTGTGATCAAGCTTGAAGCGATGGACTGGAACTGCCCGCAGCACATTCCCCAACGCCTGACCCTGGAAGAACTTGAAGAGCATCTGGCACCGCTTCGCAATGAACTGACAGCACTGAAGGCTCAAAACGCAGAGCACGAAGGAAAGCCCGGTCAGTAAAGCTGACTGATGCTGAACCCCGCGCGTTCAGACGCGCCCCGGAACCCCAAGAAAGGAAATACCCATGTCGCGCAATCTGAAATCCATCCTGAGCGCCAGTATTCTCGCGCTTTCCGTCGCGATGCCATTCGCACCGGCCCCTGCAATCGCCAAGGAGACCGGAGTTGAAGTTACACAAGCCGTCAACTTCCGCACAGAAAAAATCGGCGAGGTCAATATCGCCTATCGTGAGGCCGGAGACCCGAGCAGGCCCACCGTCCTGTTGCTTCACGGTTTTCCGACCTCCTCACATATGTTCCGTAACCTTATCCCTGAACTGGCCAAGCACTATCACGTGATCGCGCCCGACTTTCCCGGATTTGGGGCGTCGGACATGCCGAAAGCCGAGAATTTCGAGTATTCCTTTGCGAATATCGCCGAAATCATGACGTCTCTGCTGGATAAGAAGGGTGTCGATCAATACGCAGTCTATCTGATGGACTACGGTGCCCCGGTTGGATTCCGGATGTTTGCGGAACAGCCCGAACGGGTCACCGGCTTCGTCATTCAGAACGGCAATGCGTATGAGGAAGGGCTGCGCGAATTCTGGGACCCAATCAAGGCCTATTGGGCCGACCCTTCGAAAGAGAATGGCGACCAGCTTCGTGGTTTTCTTACTCTGGATGCCACCAAGTGGCAGTTCACCCACGGTGTACAGAAGCCGGAACTGATCAGCCCGGATAACTATTGGCACGTCCAATACCTGCTTGACCGCGAAGGCAATCAGGAGGTTCAGCTTGAACTTTTCCTGGACTACGGCACCAACGTTGCCGAGTACCCAAAATGGCAGGCGTTGTTTCGCGAGCATCAACCACCTGCGCTGCTAATGTGGGGTAAGAATGATCACATCTTTCCCATCGAAGGCGCCCTGCCCTATCAACGTGATCTAAAAGCTCTTGAGTTTCACCTGCTTGATACGGGACACTTCGCGCTGGAAGAATATGGGCCCGAGATTGCGGAACAGATGACTGCATTCCTGAACCGTATAACCGCCGCAGGTAACTGATGCGCAACTGGCCGCGCCTCGATCAAAGGCGCGGCCTCATGTTTGGAGACGATCAATGAGCACGCAAGCAAAAACTGCCAAGGAAGTAACGGTTGAAATAGTGCATGGGTTTGTCGACGGTGGCACCGGAGGAAATCCCGCAGGCGTCGTCCTGGACGCTGATGAATTGAGTGAGCAAGATATGCAAACCGTGGCGGCAAGGGTTGGATTGTCCGAGACGGCGTTTGTCTCCCGGTCTGAGACTGAAGGCTTCAAGCTGGATTTCTTCACACCAAACCGGCGCATCGCTCATTGCGGTCATGCAACAATCGCCGCCTTCTCTCACCTCGATGCGCTAGGCCGGATCCCCAAGCCCGATACGTCCAAGGAAACAGTTGATGGCCCCAGGCGCATACTCATGAAAGACGGCGCCGCCTATATGGAACAATTGGCCCCACGCTATTCGGGTGCTCAGGAATGGATCGAAAAGGGCGTGAAACTCGACGATGTACTGAACTCCCTTGGGATCGACGATACACAACTTGACCGGAGGTTCCCTCCAGTTCTGGCCAATACCGGCAACAGCTTCATCGTCGTCGGCCTCTCTGATGCCGAAAGTCTTGCCAAAGTCACACCAGATTTCGCCAAAATCGCGCAAATCAGCGAGCAACTGGATCTGATTGGCTATTATGTCTTCTCAATAGACCCCTCAGCAACAAACCGGGACGCCACAACCCGCATGTTCGCACCCAGATACGCGATAGATGAAGAAGCCGCTACGGGAATGGCGGCCGGGCCACTTGCATGCGTGTTGCATGATTTTGGCGGCGCGTCTCGGCGATCATTTGAAATCGAACAAGGGGTGTTTATAAACCCGGCAAGCCCGAGCCTGATAAAAGTCGATCTGGACATCGAGAATGGCGCAATCACGGGACTCATGGCGGGTGGCTACGGAAAAGCCATGAACGCGGCCCGGATTGCTTTTTGACGCGAAAAGGCCGGGTGTTTCCGCGGAAACAGTCTCAGTTTCGCCCAGGCCCTTGAGCTCGAATACATCTCGTCAAAGGCCGCCTGCGACGGCACCATACTCAGCGCAGTGCGTGGCCCGATCTCATGAACCGGTCTGCGCGCTGCCGACCTTTGCAGTGAGAATACCTGGTTGCCCGCAGCCCAAATCGTAATCAGCCATTCCGGACAACGTAGAAGCTTACGGCTCTCAATCTGTGTTGTCCGGATCGATACGCCGATCTGAGGTGGGACCGCCTTAATGTTCCTTCTCGACGAGAGAAAACAACGCGATGGATCCGGCAAGCCCTCTAACTTCATGAAATCCACAAGCAGAGAAAAGTTCGGGCGAAGCAGCGGCAACGGCTGATGTCGCCAGAACTCTGCGACCTAAGGATTTCGTCAAACCCTCAATACGGCTTGCGAGGTTGACTGCTCTACCCAGAACAGTGAAATCCAGCCTGCCGGGACTTCCGATGTTGCCATAGCTTACCTGCCCAACATTGATCCCAATGCCTACGTCCAACGGCGGCTTCTGAGCCTCATCGCGGCGATGGTTGAGTGCGGTCAAGCCGCTCAATACGCTTTGAGCGGCCCGTGCTGCCTTTTTGCATTGGTCATTCAAATCTTCCTGGGTTGCGATGGTGAAGATCGACAGAATGCCGTCTCCCATGAACTTGAGAATATCGCCGCCATTTTCTTCCACAGACTGCACGACCAGATCGAAATACTCACTCAACGTGTCAAAAACGTCTTCTTCGGATGCTTTATCTGAAAGAGCGGTGAAACCTCGCAGGTCAGAGAACATGACAACTGCATCAAGGGTCGTGCGTTCCCCTCGCTTGATCCGCCCGTCCCATACAGCATCAGAAGGTCCATCGCCAAGATATGTTCTTAGAAGACCCTTGGACGACTTGCGCATGGTGACAGGTTCCAGAGCAGAAGACAGGCCGGGCAGTGCATCTTCAATCATTTTCAGATGCCGGGGCGAAAACCCTTCTGACGACTGGGTGACAAAAGTGCAGCCGTGCAGCGATCCATCTCCGTAGTATAGCAGCGTAGCATAGTAATCGGTGCCACCCAGCTCAGCGAAATCAAGATAAGAAGAGTGCTCGGTTTTAGGATCCAGTTGCCGCAGACCTTTGTGAAGTGGCCTCCTGTGCTCCAGAATGTATTCGAACGAGCTCCCGACATACCCATCCGTCAACATCGTCTCATGTGTCACATCGTAACTTTCGGTCCCATCAGGTGTCCAAACGATCCCCCATGCGATGAGCAACGGATTGGCGAAGCGCTGACCGATATTGACCCGCCAGAGTGGCACACCGGCCTCGATCAAAGACGAGCAAAAATGTGACACTACCTTTTCGGGGTCACCTGAGCGACGCCCTTCTGCAATCATCCAATTGGTCAGTTGGGCAATTGCATCCATTGTTTAAAACCAATCGCTTAGATAAGACTGCCGAGAACTCTGGCTCATTGTTCGATCATATTATTCTAGTCTTTTTCTCAATCCATCCAAGCCTGCATCTTTGGTCCATGGGTATAGACCGCGGGTCCCAGCTGTACGCGCCAAAATGGCCTCAACGGATTTTCCTGCTCCATGTGTCTGTCGGACCGGTTCATAGACGTCGGCAGGACAGCATAGGCTTCTGATGGCACGAGGTATTTGTCCCTTGCAGCCTCAAGATTGTCGATTCTCGCTAAGAACTGAACCCGTGGTCCCCCAAGACTTGACCCATGTTTGTTAACGCACCAAGTGGTCTCAAGCCGTCTTAATCCCTTGGCAGATGATATGAGATTTTCGAATACATCTGTCGGAGCCAAAACGGGAAAAACCTTGTGATCTTAGGTGCAGTTTGGTCCGACCGGGAAAGCGCCTGCGATGTGGCCAACTTTCGGTTGGGCGATGTGAAACTCATTGAGGATTTGCACGTATTCGATCGTTATCTGCATAGGCAAGTTCGACCACCGATGTTGCGGCATCGATCCCGAGATTCTGTTGAACTCTTTGCGACGTGTCGGTTGCGTGAGATTGCTCTGGCTATTGATTTTTTAGCGCGCGCAAAGAATATGTAAAACTATGATAAGTTCATGGCGAACAAAACCAGCAGGCAGACTGGCATGACCAAGATAAAGAATATGGAAGAGTTTGCGGCCCTCAGCGGTATCTCGCGACCCACGGTTTCCAAATATTTCCACGATCCCGACAGTGTTCGCCCCACAACGCGGAGTCGTATCGAAGAAGCGTTGGAGCGGTTTGACTATCGCCCCAACATTTATGCGGTCAACCAGAACCGGAAGCTGACCAAGAATATCGGAATCGTCGTGCCCTATCTGGCTGATCCGTTCTTTGCCGAAATCGCGCGCTATTTGGAACAAAGCTGTATCGCAGCTGGATATCGCCCGTTCCTGTTCAGCTCTCATGGTGAGCAAAAACTGGAAACCGAAATTCTGGACGGCTTGCAATCCATGAAGCCAGCCGGGGTTCTTTTGGCACCTTTGGGGCGCATCTCGGACAGATCAGCAATAGAGAAATTCTGCGCCAACGTACCCACAGTTTTGTTCGACAGTAACTTGGACGGTTTAGGGGCCGCATTCGTAGGTTCCGACAACTTCAGCTTTGTCTCACAAACCGTTGAATACATGACCCGTACCGGTGAACCGCCCTCGTTCTTCGAAATGCGCACTCCTGCGAACCCAAATGCCAACAAACGAAGGAAAGCCTACATCGAAGTGATGGAGCGCCTCGGATTTGAACCGCATATAATCAAAGTCGACGGCAAAGGTTGGGCGTTTGAAGAAATCGGCCAAAGAGGCGCACTGAACGTTCTGGGGGAACGCGGATTGCGAACCAACTCGGTGTTGTGCAGCAATGATCGCCTGGCCATCGGCTTTCTTGCGGCTTGCTACAAACAGGGGATTCGAGTCGGTCGGAATGACGATTGCAAGCTGCGTGTGGCGTCAAATGATGACCACCCTTTCGCGCAGTTTACTTGCCCATCCCTGACAACGGCTGCGCATGACTACGACAATGTTGCCGACCGCAGTGTGAAAACACTGTTCCAACTCATTGAAAGTGGAGGGAAATTTCAAACTCGATCTGAAACGTTGTTCCCTGCAAGACTGGTTTTGAGAGACTCCGCGTAACCTTAAAAATTAACGCGCGTAAAGTTTTTATTGACGCCGCGACAATTTTTGCATTACGTTCTCTGCACGACATCCAAGCTCAGGGAGGACAGGGATGTATTTGAGAAACGCACTTCGTGCGGCGACTGCAATGACACTCGTCGCGACGGCAGCAGCTCATGCGGATACCTTAACAATAGCGACCGTGAACAACGGCGACATGATCCGGATGCAGGGCTATACCGATAAATTCACCGAGGCGACCGGCATTGACGTCGAATGGGTGACGTTGGAAGAAAACGTGCTGCGTCAGCGCGTAACGACCGACATCACGACCAAAGGCGGTACGTTCGACATCATGACAATCGGCATGTATGAGACGCCGATCTGGGGCGCGAATGGCTGGCTGGTGCCGCTGGATGGCCTGTCCGAAGAATACGACGTTGGTGACATTCTGCCAGCGATGGCAGGTGGGTTGAGCCATGACGGAACGCTTTTCGCGGCGCCGTTTTATGGTGAAAGCTCGATGATCATGTACCGCACTGACCTTATGGAAAAGGCGGGCATGGAAATGCCGGATGCGCCGACCTGGCAGTTCATCAAAGAGGCCGCCGCGGCGATGACCGACCGCGACGCCGAGATCAACGGCATCTGCCTTCGCGGCAAAGCCGGTTGGGGTGAAGGCGGAGCCTTTATCACTGCGATGTCCAATTCATTCGGCGCCCGCTGGTTCGACGAAGAATGGAAGCCCCAATTCGATCAGCCCGAGTGGGCAGACACGCTGAATTTCTACGTTGAAATGATGAACGAATCCGGTCCTGCCGGCTATGCCACCAATGGGTTCAACGAAAACCTGTCGCTGTTCCAGCAAGGCAAGTGCGGCATGTGGATCGACGCGACGGTTGCGGCGTCTTTCGTGACCAACCCTAACGACTCTACGGTTGCAGATCACGTAGGATTTGCGCTGGCACCCGACACTGGATTGGGCAAGCGGTCCAACTGGCTTTGGGCGTGGGCACTGGCTATTCCTGCTGGCACACAGCAAGAAGATGCTGCCAAGCAATTCATCGAATGGGCGACCTCAAAGGACTACATTGAGTTAGTGGCCGAAAGCGAAGGATGGGCAAACGTTCCCCCGGGTGCACGTACGTCTCTGTACGAGAATCCGGAATACCAAAAGGTTCCGTTCGCCAAGATGACACTGGACTCAATCCTGTCAGCTGATCCGAACAGCCCGACGGTAAAACCCGTCCCGTATGTTGGCATCCAGTTTGCCGCGATCCCGGAATTCGCAGGCATTGCCACACAGGTGAGCCAGGAGTTCTCGGCGGTATATGCCGGACAGCAAACGGTTGAGGAAGCACTTGCCAAAGCGCAGGCTTTCACAGCTGAAGAAATGGAAGCCGCCGGTTACTGAGGCATCCTCCCAACGGGTGGGCAGAGGTCTGCCCCCCGTTCAACCCTTCCACAATTCGCGTTTTTCTCGCAGGCTGAGTTACGCCTGAACAGAGAGGGTTTGCGTTATGGCTACTCAACAATCCCGATCAGTTGCCCGCCTGATGATGGCACCCGCAGTGGTCCTGCTGCTTGGCTGGATGCTCGTGCCTCTGACGATGACGCTGTATTTTTCTTTCAAGAAATACCTGCCGCTGCGTGGAGGTGATCTGGGTTGGGTCGGGTTCGACAACTACGTTCGTTTCGTATCCTCCAGTTCCTTCTGGCCTGCAGTTCAGGCGACTTTGGTGATCGTTGGCGGCGTGCTGGTGATTACGGTCGTTCTGGGCATTCTGCTGGCCATGCTGCTGGATCAGCCCATGTGGGGACAGGGCGTTGTCCGCATCCTTGTGATTGCGCCATTCTTTGTCATGCCGACCGTATCAGCGCTGGTCTGGAAAAACATGTTCATGGACCCGGTGAACGGTTTGCTGGCCCATCTGTGGCGCTTTTTCGGGGCTGAGCCGATTTCGTGGCTGTCCGAGGCGTCGATGACTTCGATCGTCATGATCGTTTCGTGGCAATGGCTGCCCTTTGCAACGCTGATCCTGCTGACAGCTATCCAATCTCTGGACAGTGAACAGCTGGAAGCGGCCGAGATGGATGGCGCGCCGCCGCTGAAACGCTTTTATCACATCATCCTGCCGCATCTTGGTCGCGCCATAACGATTGTGATCCTGATCCAGACGATTTTTCTATTGTCGATCTTCGCCGAGATTTTCGTGACCACCGGCGGCGCCTTCGGCACCCGTACACTGACCTACATGATCTTCCAGCGCGTTTTGGAAAGCCAGAACGTTGGCCTCGGATCTGCCGGTGGTGTCTATGCAATCATCCTTGCCAATATCGTTGCCATCTTCCTGATGCGCATTGTCGGCAAAAACCTGGACGCGTGAGGAGACAAAACCATGGCCCGCACCGTCACGACACAACGCAAAACACTAAACACTGCCCTTGCCTGGGCCGTAGGTCTGCTGATCTTCTTCCCAATCCTCTGGACGATCCTGACCAGCTTCAAGACCGAGGCGCAGGCGATTGCAAGCCCACCGATCTTCCTCAACTTCGACTGGACGCTCGAAAATTACGCCATCGTGCAAGAGCGCTCGGATTACATGCGGTTCCTGTGGAATTCGGTCATCATCGCAGGCGGATCGACCGTTCTGGGTGTGATTGTGGCGATACCCGCAGCCTGGGCGATGGCGTTTGTTCCGTCCAAGCGCACCAAGGACATTCTGTTGTGGATGCTGTCCACAAAGATGTTGCCTGCAGTTGGTGTTCTGTACCCGATTTACTTGCTGTTCATTCAGCTGGGTTTGCTGGACAGTCGCGGTGGGCTGGTCGTGGTGCTGATGCTGATCAACTTGCCGATCATCGTCTGGATGCTCTACACCTATTTCCGCGAAATTCCCGGAGAGATCTTGGAAGCGGCGCGCATGGACGGCGCGACTTTGAAAGAGGAAATCCTCTACGTCCTGACCCCAATGGCCATTCCCGGCATCGCATCAACCGTTCTGTTGAACTTCATTCTGGCCTGGAACGAGGCATTCTGGACGCTCAACCTGACTGCCGTTGATGCTGCACCGCTTACGGCCTTCATCGCCAGCTATTCCAGCCCGGAAGGTTTGTTCTTTGCCAAGCTCAGCGCGGCGTCGACCATGGCGATTGCACCTATTCTGATCCTCGGCTGGTTCAGCCAGAAACAACTTGTCCGCGGCCTGACCTTCGGCGCTGTGAAATAAGGAACACGACTCATGGGACGTATACAACTCAAGTCTGTGACCAAGAAATTTGGCGACGTTGAGGTTATTCCACCCTTGGACCTGACCATTGAAGATGGCGAATTCACCGTTTTCGTCGGCCCATCGGGTTGTGGCAAGTCCACGCTCCTGCGCCTGATCGCGGGGCTGGAGGATATCACCAGCGGCCACATAGAAATCGATGGCGCAGATGCAACAGACGTGCCGCCCGCCAAACGAGGACTGGCTATGGTGTTCCAGTCTTATGCGCTTTACCCGCATATGACCGTTCGCAAAAACATCGCATTTCCGCTGCGCATGGCGAAACTGGATCAGGCCGAAATCGACAGGCGGGTTGAGGGCGCGGCCAGTGTCTTGAACCTGACCGACTACCTGGATCGCCGCCCGGGCCAGTTGTCCGGTGGTCAGCGTCAGCGCGTCGCCATTGGTCGGGCCATTGTTCGTGAACCCGCTGCTTTCCTGTTCGATGAACCGCTCTCCAACCTCGACGCAGCACTGCGGGTCGGCATGCGGTTGGAAATCAGCGAACTGCATGAACGCCTCGCCACAACGATGATATACGTGACCCACGATCAGGTAGAAGCCATGACGATGGCCGATAAGATTGTCGTACTGCAAGCCGGTGTGATCGAACAAGTAGGCAGCCCGCTGGAATTGTATCGGACACCGCGCAACCTGTTTGTAGCGGGGTTTATTGGTTCACCCAAGATGAACTTCATCGAAGGACCGGAGGCCGCAAAACACGGGGCCCAAACGATAGGTATTAGACCGGAACACATTGCAGTTTCGGAAACCGAAGGAGAATGGTCCGGGGTCGTCAGCGTCTCGGAACACCTTGGTTCGGACACATTTTTCCATATCCACGAAACCGGATTGGCTGAAACGATTACCGTGCGTGCAGACGGCGAGGTCGGTTTCCGTCATGGGGATCGCATACACCTGACACCACGCGCCGATGTGATCCATCGATTTGACGCAGACGGCCTGCGGATCGAATGAAAAGTCTGACGGGCAAAACAGCCCTGATCACTGGGGCAGCGCGGGGCATTGGATTGGCATTTGCCAGGGCCTATGTGGCAGAGGGTGCGCGCGTCGCCGTCGCCGACATCGACTTCCAGCGCGCGCAGGACGTAGTCGCCGACATTGGCGCGGCGGCTTTCGCTGTCGAGATGGACGTGACCAACCAGCAGAGCGTTGATCAGGCTGTGGCAAAAACCGCGACCCAATTCGGCCCGATCGACATTTTGATCAACAACGCAGCTATCTTCACCGCCGCACCAATCGTTGAGATTGAACGCGCCGACTACAATCGCGTTTTTGACATCAACGTCGCGGGTGCGCTGTTTACGATGCAGGCAGTTGCCAAACATATGATCGAGCACGGAACCAAAGGCCGAATTATCAATATGGCCTCGCAGGCGGGACGAAGGGGCGAACCTTTGGTTGCTGTCTACTGCGCCAGCAAGGCGGCGATCATATCCCTTACCCAATCGGCGGGGCTGAACCTGATTTCTCATGGGATCAATGTAAACGCGATTGCCCCCGGTGTCGTCGATGGCGAACATTGGGATGGCGTGGACGCCTTTTTTGCAAAGCACGAAGGCAAGCCCCTTGGCCAGAAAAAGCGTGAAGTGGCGGCAGCTGTTCCATATGGCCGGATGGGGCGCGCGGAAGACCTGACAGGCATGGCGGTTTTTCTGGCCTCTGACGAGGCCAAGTACATCGTCGCGCAGACTTACAATATCGACGGCGGAAACTGGATGAGCTGATGGACCCTGTGGCGAACGCGAAATCTCCTACACTGCTGCGGCAAGACCGCCTTTCAGATCTGCCAACAACCGTGAAGACCCCGAAGTATGAACGTTCGGATCTGACGCCGGGCATCGTTCATATTGGATTGGGTAACTTCCATCGCGCGCATCAGGCCTGGTATATTCACCAGCTCATGCAACAGGGGCAGGCCCATGACTGGGCGATCGTCGGGGCGGGTGTGCGAAGCTATGACGCCGCTATGCGAGAGCGACTGCTTGCACAGGACTGCCTTACAACGCTGATCGAGTTGGGTCCAAAAGGAATGTCTGCAGAGGTGATTGGCCCAATGATCGATTACCTGCCGATCGAGGAAAACAACGCCGCTCTCATCCAGGCGATGGCCGCCCCGGCTACTCGGATTGTTTCGCTGACCGTTACCGAAGGTGGATATTTTCTGGATGCCAACAACGGCGCCTTCGATACTGATCACGCTGACATTCGTCATGATGCAGATAACCCCAATCAGCCCCGTACGGCCTTCGGTGCGATGGTTGCGGCCCTCAGACAACGGCGCGCCGAGGGCTTGAAGCCGTTTACGGCGCTCAGTTGCGATAATCTTCAAGGCAACGGATCAATTTTGCGAAACTGTATTGTCGGATTGGCGCGCATGTCCGACCCGGAACTGGCCAGCTGGATTGACAGGAATGGCGCGTTCCCGAATTCAATGGTGGATTGCATCGTGCCAGCAACGACTGACCAATTGGTTTCGCAATGCCATACCCTTGGGGTCGATGACAAAGCGCCCGTCTCGCATGAGAACTTTCGCCAATGGGTAATCGAGGATGCCTTCTGTGCCGGGCGCCCACCTCTCGAAAAAGTCGGAGTAACACTGACCCACAACGTTCATAGTTACGAGAAAATGAAGTTGCGCATTTTGAACGGAGGTCATCAACTGCTCGCAAATGTCGGAGAAATACTGAATGTTCTGACGATTGCCGACTGCATGAAGGACCCGGCCATCGTGGCATTCTTTGGAAAAGTGCAAGCTGAAGAAATCCTGCCTCATGTCGAAGCCGTTCCCGAAACAACTGCGCAAGAGTATCTTGAGTTGGTTGAGAGGCGATTTGCAAACACTGCGATTCACGATACCACACGCAGGGTCGCATTCGACGGATCGGCACGGCATCCGGGGTTCTTGCTGCCTTCGCTGCGCGATGCACTTGCATCAGGTTCTTCTGTACACGGGCTCGCGCTTGCCGAAGCGTTCTGGTGCCGGATGTGTGCGGGTGTTCGTGAAGATGGCTCCGAGATCACTCCTAATGACCCCCAGTGGGAAAGCCTGAACAGAACAGCGCTGGCGTCCAAAACCGAACCTGAGCTTTGGCTGGAGCAGGGTTTCTACAGCGGTGACTTTGGAGTCAGCCCACACTTTTCCAAAGCCTTCGCCCGCTGGCTGACGCTGATATGGCAGCGTGGCAGCCGAGTCGCCATTGCTGAGTATGTCGCGAACGGTTCAACGTAGCAAATCGCTCTCGGCGCTCAGTTCGATCGGTGTGCATGCACCGCGGCTTCTGGCTTCTGGAACTTTATCTGATGTCAGCGCAAATGGAACGCGTAATCAGGCGAAAGACGTGTGGATACCACCTTCGGCGATCCTGACTGATACAAAAACACTGGAAATCCCCCTCGACAGAGCCTGCAAGGCAAATCTTTGCGGGGAAAAGGAAAAACGTACCCTCCGGATCAAAAGCGTCAAGAGGAGTTCCGTAAGCTGAGGCGGAAATTGGGTCGAACACCCCACCCCAATCGGCCCCAGGTGTCGCCGTACAGGTAGTGCTCTCGATATTCTGTTGCACTTATGAGACGATTCTACCGTTGAAAGAAAGTGTCATTTGAAACATGGTGTCACCTACTGTTTCAAAAGGACCGGTGCGTAATAGCTTGTCATAAAAAGAACAATTTAAGCGTGCATCCGAGTGCAATCTAATCTTCCGAGGTACAGGGCTGTGCAATGGCTACTACGACTATAATTCCAAGACCTTCCGCTTCTTCTCCGCTCAGCTCGATACAAGGTTTTGTTGCCTACGGTGACGGCAATCCTTCGAACCCCACCGTAATTTCCTATCACTTCGAACAATACGTGGGCACACAAGCGTGGAGTGCAGAATACAAGGCGGAATTTCGAGCGGCTCTTTCTGCTATCGAGGCCGTGGCAAATGTGAGCTTTGTCGAGTCCGGCAGTGCTTCAGCCGACTTGGTGGAAGTTATTGCGCCCACTAGTTTTTTTACAGATCCCAGAACGCTTGGCTACCACTATACGCCATCAAGTAGTCCCTCCGTAGGGGCTTTCAATACCGCTTATTGGACTGCCGGAGCAAATGGCAATGGGGATCCGGGCGGGTTTTTCTTTACAACCTTGATACATGAGCTGGGCCACGCGCTTGGGTTGGGTCACCCACACGACACCGGCTTGGGAACAACTGTGCTGATTGGCGTCACATCGCCATTTGACTCCTTCGGAGCCGGAAACCTGAATCAGGGTGTCTACACAGTGATGTCGTATAATGACGGCTGGACCTCACAGAACGGAATTCTCTCTGTCAACGCAACTTATGGTGGTTCAACTGGTCTTGGCGCACTGGACATTGCCGCGCTGCAGGCGATGTATGGCGCGAATACTACGCACAATTCTGCCAACAACACCTACACGCTCCCCTCAGCAAACGTTGCGGGAACCGGCTATCAGTCTATTTGGGATACAGGTGGAAATGATACGATCCAGCATGTTGGCAGTTCGACTGCGTGGATCGATCTCCGGGCGGCAACACTGGATTATTCCGACACCGGCGGCGGCGTTGTGTCTTACGCCGCGGGAATAAAGGGCGGCTTTACAATCGCTCATGGCGTTGTGATCGAAAACGCGACCGGAGGGACCGGTGATGACGTGATTGTCGGGAATACTGCCCAGAATGTCCTGAATGGCAACCATGGTCACGATAAAATCTATTCAGTCTCCGACGGAACCAACAACAACACCATTTATGGTGGCTTGGGTAATGACACTATTCATCTGGCGAACGGTTCCGGCGCTGACCAGGTTTTCGGTGGCCAAGGGGATGATTGGGCCATTGTGACCAACAATGCCGGCTCGTTTTCCGGAGGAAGCGGTACTGACACAGTCCGATTTGTAAGCGCCATAAGCAGCTATCTGTTCATCAAAAACGGCACGAAATACGAATTTATCGATGCCGTGTCGCGTATCACCTTCACGGTGGAAGTTGATGTCGAGGCCATTCAATTCCTGAATGGATCACAGGCGTATAGCCGTTCGAACATCGAAACGGCCATGCAACTCTCGGATATCGAGACAGCCGGCACGACACTGAAACACGCAACTCAGGGCATTTACGTACTGGATGCAGGCAGCTCGAACGTGACGCTGATTTTTAATGGTCAGGCTGTTGGTCGAAACACGATTGCCGGCTGGCAGGCCATTCAGGCTGAGGCTTCGGGCGGCGGTTACAAAGTGCTGTGGAAAAACGTGGATGGGACATATGGGGAATGGACCGTCAACTCCAATGGTCAGTTCCTCAGTAGCAGCAGCATCGGCAATGTGGCAGATGTTGAGGCCTTCTATGGCGTTGATTTGAACAATGACGGGCTGACGGGTCACGGTACGGTCACGGTTGAATCCAATGGCTCCACGACACTCGTTTCGTCAAGTCTGGGTTCGTATTTTATTAACGGCACCATTGAACTGACGCTCAACGGTGCCAAGGCCGGCCCGGGCAGCTTCCCCGGCTGGCAGGCCATTCAGGCTGAGGCTTCTGGCGGCGGCTACAGGGTGCTATGGAAGAATTCGGACGGTACGTTTGGGGAATGGGTGGCCGATGCCAGTGGTCGTTTTGTCAGCAGCAGCACCATAGACGACGTTCGGGATGTCGAGGTCTTCTATGGCGCCAACCTGAACAATGATGCACAAATCGGCCATATCACGACCAGCATCGAGTCCAACGGTTCCACGACGCTGGGATGGTCAACCAATGGCGCATATGTAATTGGCGGCAACATCGACTTGAAGCTTAATCAGGTTATTGCCGGTCCTGGCAGCTTCCCCGGCTGGCAGGCGCTTCAGGCCGAGGCTTCTGGCGGCGGTTATCGGGTGTTGTGGAAGAATTCCGACGGGTCTTACGGAGAATGGACTACGAACGCGGCTGGTGAATTCCAGAGCAGTGCAACAATCAACAATGTTGCGGATGTCGAGGTCTTCTATGGCGTTGACCTGAACAATGACGGGCTGACGGGTCATGGAACGATCAACATTGAATCCAACGGCGGGACAACGCTGGGGGCGTCAACCCAGGGTGAATATCTGATTGACGGCACCACGACTTTGACATTCAACAACGCCACTGTCGGGCCGAACAGTTTCCCTGGCTGGCAGGCCATTCAGGCCGAAGCTTCGGGCGGCGGCTACAGGGTGTTGTGGAAGAATTCGGATGGGTCCTATGGGGAATGGGTCACGGATTCCAATGGTGTATATGTCGGTTCCAACACCATCGCTGACGTGGCGGCAGTCGAAACCTTCTATGGCTTTGATATCGACGGCAGTGGGACAGTCGGAAACGGACTGCCCAAACTCGCTCGAGTTACGGCAGCCGATCAGAACACACCGACGGGCGAAGAAAATTTGGGAATGTCTGATTGGGATGAAACGGTCGATTATCTGAAGTTCGTCGCCGATCTTGGCGGTCACGAAGACGCAGAAGACGACTACACGCTGGTAAGCTTGCATCAGGCTCAGGATACGGTGCTCCCTGTTTCCGAAGACCCCTTGGCCGCCTTGTCGAGTGGAAACATGGACATCGAGGACGACGAGACCAGTCCGACACTTATGCCCCTTTTGGACGAAGACAGCTTTTGGGTTTAGAAAAACTTTGGCGCTGGAAGCGGCCCGTTCGGTTAGACTGACGGTGCCGTTTCCGGCGTAGTTCACAGTGGACGTGTCGCATGTTAGTGCGGCCCCAAGTGCTCGGTTAGACCACTTTCCGTTCGAAGGCGGCTGGGCTTTTCCAACCTATTGCTGAGTGCCGTCGACGTGGGTTGTAGACGCCATTGATGTATTCGAAGATTGCCAATTTGGCAGTTGTTCGGGTCGGCTAGGGTCGCAGCCAAATCAGCACCGCATTGGCAACTGCATCCCTCATCGTGCCCTGCCCCAAGATCGAACCGGCCATGATTTCCCCGGCGTCGCCAAAGGTTTCTTGTTTCGCCGTTTGCGGGCGAACATTGCGCTGTTTCGACGACCTCGAGCCCCAGACAAGTGAAGGTTACGCAAGTCCACTGAGAAAATTCGCAGAATGGCGGCTTGCGGCTTAGGCATGTGTTCGACTTCGCCGTATGTCCCGATCAAAAGGTCCGAGAGGCTTGAATGAATGCAGTGAAAATGTCGGGTGTGATGAGAATTGCCACCACCGATCACAGTGATGTTCTAAGCATCTTTGTGAGGAGGTATTATTTACGTTTGTCCTATTGACCTTGATCGGTTGTGCGGTCGCGTTTTTGAAGGGCGCGAATGCGCATCCTCTGGGCAGCCTCAATATGTGCTCGCATTTCCATCTCGGCCGCTGCGCTGTCGCGAGATTTGAGGGCTGTCATAATGCACCGATGTTCAGCGACTGCGGCATCCGCCCGCTCATTGTCCAACAGTTGTGACGGTCCAAGAAACAGCAGCGCCTTTTGCAATGAAAGCATGGATTTCGTCAGAAACCGGTTTTTGGCCGCATCCAACAGCGTGGCGTGAAACACCCGGTTGATCCGGGCAGCTTCCGGCCCGGTACCTGCTTTGGCAAGTCGGTCGTTCAGAACCTCCAGCTCGTCCAATTCGACATCTGACGCAGCTCGGGCCGCCAGGCGGGCCGCAGTACCTTCAAGCACGGCGCGCATCTCATAGAGCTCCATCACTTCGGCATAACTCAGGCTTCGGACCGATGCGCCCTGTCTCGGCACATGCGTGACAAGCCCATCAGCCTCAAGCTGTCGGATCGCTTCGCGAACAGGAGTTCGGCTGACGCCCAGCCGTTCAGACAGGTCTATTTCTCTCAAGCGATCGCTGGGCAAAAGCGCGCCTTCGCGAATCTCATCCAGCAGCCGCTGATACACGGTATTGCCTTGTGGGCCCGGCTGTTTCGCGTCGTCCTGGTAGATCATCATGCTCATACTTGCATTTTGCATCCAGTCGAATACAACAGAATACATTATGGGTCAATGGCAACGGAATTCAAGTTTTTCCCGTTTCAAAGAACCCCTTTCCCGCCTTGTGAAAAGGTAGGTGATTTTTGGAATTGCAGTGCTTGGCACAGCAGTCTTTTGGATATTGGGTCTTCCGCTACCGTTCTTGTTCGGCCCCATGGCCGCTTGCCTGATCGCCGCACTGGCCCAGGCGCCGATGAACGGGTTTGGGCAGGTTTCCGTCGCAGCCAGGACGGTCTTGGGCGTTGCAGTTGGTGCATCGATCACGCCAGCGCTATTCGTCAATTTGCCCAAGATGGCCGCATCGATCATGTTGGTCCCCGACTTCATTGTCCTGATCGCGCAGTTTTTCATCGGTTGCGCTATTGGAGTAAAGTTTGTCGGCGTGACTTGGGGTGAATTGCGCCGGATCGTTGCCTATGTTGTTGTGCTGGCCATTCTGGCCGCAGGATTCACTGCCGTAGTTACAACTCTTGAGTTGGGAAGCCCCGTCGAAGCTTTTCTTGCTTTCGCTCCGGGGGGGGTAGGCCGAGATGACGGTTCTGGCAATTGTTTCGGGCGCTGATCTAGGCTTTGTCATCACTCATCACCTGACACGGATAGTGCTGGTCATCATCGGCGCACCCATCGCCGCCAACCTAGTCTTGCGTTGGTCCAATCCGCGGAAATAGTCAGGTCCTTTAGGCATCGACCCCAGAGCTTTGATGCGATAGTGGCGCAAAACACAAATGTTATGACATTCTTTTTGGCATTGGCCAAAAAGTGCCCTTTCCTGTGCATGGTCTGCGGTTTCTTGCTCAAAAAAACATGTGCAAACTTGGCAACGCTGAACTAACTTTCTAAATGCGGCGTTGCCTTCCGGAATGATGTGGATTTAAAACTGTGAAACCTCAACACCGCGTATCAGCGGCCCCTCGCCATGAATTGCGCAAAGTGCGCAATCAGGGCATCGCCTTTCTGGCCTTGGCGTTTTTGTTCAGCATCTTCGTTAACCTGCTCATGCTCACAGGTCCCCTGTTCATGTTGCAGGTATATGACCGGGTTCTTGGCTCGCGAGCGGTTGAAACTCTGACCGCACTGTTTTTGCTCGTCGCATTGCTTTATGCGCTGATGGCTATGCTCGATTATGCGCGTGGTCGCATCGTTGCCCGCTTTGGCGCTCGGTTCCAGTCGCAACTGGATGAACGCGTTTTCGAAGCCACATTGCGCCGATCCCTGGTGCCTCAGGTGCGATCAGCTCCGGCGACCGCACTGCGAGATCTGGAGGCCATTCGTACCTTGTGTTCTTCGCCCGTATTGCTTGCAGTGATGGATATTCCGTGGACGCCCGTTTTCCTCGGGGCAATTTTCCTGTTTCATCCACTGCTTGGCTGGTTGGCAGTTGCAAGCGGCTTGCTACTGGTAACGATTGCACTGCTTAACCAGGCCCTGACCAGCCGAAAGGTGGCCGCTGCGCAATCAGCAGCGGCACGAGCGAATGCTTTCTCTGAGCAGGCGCGGCAAGCGGCGGAAGTTGTGCGTTCTCAGGGAATGCAGGCGGACGTCACCAAGCGGTGGTTGAACCAGCGTACGGATGCTTTGCGTCAAAGCATTTCTGCCAGTGACTGGACCGGTAGCTTCACGTCGCTGACTAAATCGCTTCGGCTATTTCTTCAATCGGCCATGCTGGCTCTGGGCGCGTGGCTGGTTCTGCAAAACGAAATGACTCCGGGTGCGATGATTGCAGGCTCGATCCTTTTGGGGCGTGCCTTGGCACCGGTCGAGCAGGCTGTCGGCCAATGGGGATTGATCGAACGGGCACGCACGTCCTGGATCTCTCTGACCCGGTTTCTGGACCAGACACCGCCGGAAGAACAGCGGATACGTTTGCCGATCCCCAAGTCGCAACTGGAAGCCAAATCCCTGACAGTAATCCCTCCGGGCGCTTCTGCGCCAACGTTGCGGAATGTGAACTTGAAACTGGAACCGGGAAAGGCGCTTGGTGTCATCGGAAAAAGCGGATCGGGCAAGACGACCCTAGCCAAGGCATTGCTTGGGCTTTGGAGGCCTGCAGCCGGCGAGATCCGGTTGGGCGGCGCCACTTTGGACCAATACGATCCAAACGATCTGGGCAGCCATATCGGGTACTTGCCGCAGCAGGTCACTCTGTTTAACGGAACCGTTGCTGAGAACATTGCGCGGATGTCGGAAAACCCGGATTCCGAGGCGGTGGTTGCGGCGGCCAAAAAGGCCAATGCACACGAACTGATCCTGTCATTGGAAAAAGGCTATGGCACATTCCTTGAGGGCAATGACAGTCAGTTGTCGGGCGGTCAGAAACAGCGCATAGCGTTAGCCCGCGCGCTATATGGCGATCCGGTCTTGCTCATTCTTGACGAGCCGAACTCGGCCCTGGACGCAGACGGCACCGAAGCCTTGAATGCGGCCGTGCGTGGCCTCAAGGCGGCAGGAAAAGGCGCCATCATTATGACGCATCGCCCGCAGGCCATTTCGGAATGTGACGATCTGGCCGTCGTCGAAAAAGGCCAAGTGGTCAGGTTCGGCAGTCGCGATGAGGTTCTGAACGCAATGGTCCAGAATGCGGGCGCGATTAAGCGCAAGCTCAGCCCCGTAGGTGAATAATGGCGAAAAAATCTACTAAAAAGCCGCTGCCAGTCTGGGGCATCAAAACTCCTGCGTTTGTAGGATTTCTTGCCCTTGGCATTCTGGTTGGCGGATTGGGGCTTTGGTCCGTGAAAACGCGGCTGGCCGGAGCAATTGTTTCTCCGGGTGTAATCGAAGTGCAGAGCAATCGTCAGGTCGTTGAACATCCAGACGGCGGCGTGGTTGGCGAGATTTTCGTGCGCGACGGTGATGGAGTCGCCTCGGGCGATTTGCTTTTGCGGTTGGATGACACGTTTATGTCGTCGGAACAGACTATTGTAGAGTCTCAACTCTTTGATCTGCTGGCCCGCCGTGCCCGGCTTGAGGCCGAACGGGACGGTTTGACATCCGAAGACTTGGCGGCACGCCTAGCCGAAGTTCAAAAAGAAAACAACATTGATCCCGACCTGATTGAGGGACAACAGAACCTGTTTGATGCCCGCCTGGAAACTCTGTCCAAGCAGGATGAGCAGCTGCGCAAACAGCTGGTTCAGATCGAAAGCGAGATTGAAGGCACACAGGCTCAGTTGGTCTCATTGCGCCGCCAGACCGAGTTGATTGAGGCGGAGTTGGAAGATCAGCAAAGCCTGTTGAGCAGGGGTTTGACGCAGAACAGCCGGGTTCTGGCGCTGCAACGGGAAGAGGCCAGCCTTACAGGTGAAATCGGCAAGTTGGAAGCGGCTGTCGCGCGACTGAAGGGACAGATTGCGTCTACCGAGATTCAGATTGTCGAACTGACCGCGACCCGACGGGAAGAAGCAATTACCACTTTGCGGGACGCTCAGGCACAGGTAGCGGAACTGTGGGAGCGTCGCCTGTCCTTGGCAGAGCGTTTGACCAGGCTGGAAATCCGTGCGCCTGTCAGTGGAACTGTCTACGGCAGTCAGGTCTTTGCATTGCAATCCGTCATTCAGCCGGGCGAACCTATGATGTATGTGGTTCCGCAGGACACGCCGCTACTGGTTGCTGCGCGGGTCGATGCAATCCATGTGGATCAATTGCATGTTGGGCAACCCGTTGCCCTGCGGTTCCCGGCGTTCAATCAACGCGAAACGCCCGAACTTGAGGGACAGGTCAACAACGTCTCAGCGGACACGTTCACGGATGAACAGTCTGGTTTCACCTTTTACCGCGCCGAGGTAGTGCTGAATGACGGTGAGATCGACCGGCTCAATGGTCAGGAACTATTGCCGGGCATGCCGGTTGAGACACTGATCAAGACCGATGAACGCACACCGTTGTCCTACCTTGTGAAACCAATGGCGGACTACTTCAATCGCGCGTTTCGCGAATGATGCGGACGCGGTTATCGCTGGATAACCGCGTTTTCCCATTCAGCCAGAAAACGGCGGCGTTTCAGCTTGTCCAGAAATGTCATGAGGGCCGGGTCCAGCCCAATCGTTTCGCGGTCAGTGCCAGTCTCGTGTGTTGCCAAGGGTGGCAAGGTAACGCGGTCGCCTACCCGCTCGGTTTGGTTGGAAATCAGGTGTTTGAGAAAAGACGTGGCAGCGTCCGGTTGAGGGGTGCCATTCAATACCATCGCTGTACGCATCATGGTTGTCTGAAAATCTGATGGCAGGATGATTTCCACGGTGTCCTTGCTTCCGGCGCGGGCTTCGGCATAGCTGCCCAGAACATTGTAAGCCACCGCAATCTCTCCATTGACGAGGTCATCAATCATATCTGCCGAACAACAGTACAGGCGCACGTCCAATCCACCCATTACCTCCATGAGCCGCCAATAGGTCTCAGACGCACGGGCATCCTGTGTTGCGAACAGGTAACCCAGACCGGATTGACGGATATCATAGGTACCTACTCGGCCCCGAAAATCATCGGGGTGCATACGAAGGATTTCAATCAGTTGTTGCCGGGTCTCTGGGATATGGCCACCGGCAAAGGCCGCCCGGTTGACCATTATGGTCGCGGGTTCAGAGGTGAAAGCGAAAAGGCTTTGATGCCATTGCGCCCAGGATGGCAGTGATATGTCGTCAATGATGCGCCCAAATCCATCGTTTGCCAGCTTCAGTTGCAGATCCATCGCACTGGAGATTACGACATCAAAATCTTCGGGCGCGGCACGGACTATTCGGTCAATATCCGCGGTGCCTGTCACCATGTATTCAACAGAGATACCGGGGTTTTCTTCGATAAAATCGGCGATCAATGGCTTGAACAGAAAGGTGTCCGTGCTTGAGATGACGCGAAGACGCACCTCATCCGTCGAGGCGTTGAAAACCTGCCTGTCCTCCCAGATCTGGGCGACAGCAACGACAGGAAGACTGAAGAAGATCAAAGCGATAAAATTACGCAAGCGCCGCCCCCTTGCCGATTGGCCAGTTCCAGTGTGCCGCCATGGGCAGTTGCGACGTCCTGAACGATTGTAAGGCCCAATCCCGATCCGATGGTACCGCTTGCGTTCTGCCCGCGTTCAAAGCGGCGTGTCAGCGTATCGATTTCGTTTGGGTGAAACCCCGACCCACGGTCTTTGACGATTATCTGAATGTGCGGTTCTGAAACAACCTCTATGCGGACAAAACTGTCCGCAGGAGCATATTTCAGAGCATTGTCGATCATGTTTCGCACAGCGTTTTGAACAAGAATGGGGTCACCTGAATAGGAAACCTTTGGATCGCCGCTCAGGGAAAGTGACAAGTCCTTCATCTCGGCTATTGGCGTCAGGCGTTGCACCAGATCATGGACCAAAGCGTTGAGATCAATGTCTTCGCGCTCCAGATGATCGGCACGGAACGTGATCATCGCGTGGTCCAGCAATTGCCCCGCCGCGCGCGAACTTTCATCAATGGCCCGCACCATTGAGCGCAAAGCTTCTCGGTTTTCTTCCTTTTCGACCCTCTGCAAGGTGGCATCGGCGTAAGATCGGACTGTTGCCAGAGGGGTACGTACCCGATGAGCAGCCTCGGCGATAAAGTCTTCCGATTGGCTCAGCGACTGATCCAGTCGCCCCATCAATGAATTCAACGACGCCACCAACGGAGCCATTTCGCGGGGTACGGGTTTTTTAAACGGGCTCAGGTCCTGCGGGCCGCGCCGCGTGACAGAAGTCGTAAGCCTGTTCAATTGGCCGATAGTGGATGAAGTTGCCCAAAACGACAGTGCTGCGGCAAGGGCAAAAAAACTGATGCCCAATACCGCTGCGTTGCGTGAAATCTGGTCCAGGGTTTCCGCAAGCGCATCCTGTGTTTGGCCCAATGCGACCTCGATGACGGATTGTTTGTTCAGGCCCACAAGGGTCCGCCGCGCGCTGACTTGACGGATAGTTTCACCCCGTATCTCACTTGATCGAAAGCTCCACTTGCTGTCTAATTGCCCAGTGATCGGCGGCAGATCTTCGTATCCGGACAGAAACACGCCATCCTGAAAAATCGCATAGAAAACCCTGTCATCGGATGGCGTGCTTAGCATTGCGAAGGCTGCGTATGGAATATCAACCTCCAATTGTCCGTCACGCAAGGCGGCCGCGTCCAGAATTGAAGTGACCGACGCCCCGAGGATGTTGTCTTGTCCTTGTTGCGCGACCTGTGCGGCATAGTTGCGAACCGCGACAAACAGAAGAAACGCAAGGATCGCGGCACCACCAATCAAAGTCAGAACCAACCTGTTCCGAAGCGATCCTGACACATGAGGATCAGGAGGCATGATCCAGCCTGTAACCAAGACCGCGGAGCGTGGTGATCTTCAGGTCCGAAGGTTCAAGATGTTTGCGAAGGCGGCCAACGTAAACCTCGATGGCATTGTCCGAGACGTCGTCATCATAAGAAAAAAGCCGATCCGTGAGCTTTTGTTTCGAAAACACCTGTCCCGGCGCACTGATGAACAGTTCCAGAAGGCGCAGTTCACGGTTGCGCAACGAAACAGTCTCATCTCCGACAGTCAGATGACCTGCCAAAGGGTCAAAGACTATGCCACCCACTTCTATCGTAGTCCTGGCATTCCCGGATTTGCGGCGCAGGACGGCGCGGCAGCGAGCCTCAAGTTCGGCATGATCGAAAGGCTTGGTGACGTAATCGTCGGCCCCCAGATCCAGCGAGCCGATTCGATCCGAGACCTGGCTGCGTGCCGTCAAAATAATCACCGGGGTGTCCAGATGGCCTGCGCGATGCCGTTTCAGAAAGTCGCGGCCGTCCCCATCCGGTAACATGATATCCAGCAGGATAAGGTCGTATTCCTGTGTTTCTGCAAAAGCGGTCGCCTCATCTAGTTTAGACGCGTGATCAACCACATGACCGTCCAACCTCATGCGGGAACAGATGGCATTCGCCAGATCAATATTGTCTTCCACAAGCAGGAATTTCATGGGGTTTTTGCTAATTTTTCGCTCGTGACAGGTTGATGTCAGGTTGATGTGTTTTTGTTCTACCCAATCTGCGCCGCTATGCGGCCGGTTGTCAAATGGGAGGACATCATGACGACATTCACACTGGGCCGTCGCGCCCTGATCGCAGCTGTGGCTGCTTTTGGTCTGGCCGGGCCATCTCTGGCTGAAGAGCAGGTCGTGGACAGCATCCACTTTCTGATCCCCGGTGGCGCCGGTGGCGGCTGGGACGGTACCGCGCGCGGCACGGGCGAAGCGCTGACAAAAGCGGGTCTCGTAGGCACGGCGTCATACGAAAACATGTCGGGTGGTGGTGGCGGCAAAGCCATTGGGTTCCTGATCGAAAATGCCGACAGCAACCATGGCACGCTGATGGTGAACTCCACGCCGATCGTTATCCGCTCATTGACCGGTGTATTCCCTCACAACTTCCGCGATCTGACGCTGGTTTCGGGCACTATCGGTGACTATGCCGCAATCGTCGTGGGCAAAGACAGTCCAATCAACTCGATGGAAGACCTGCTTGCCGCTTTTGATGCCGACCCAAGCGGCACTGCGATCGGTGGCGGTTCTGTTCCCGGCGGCATGGACCATCTGGTCGCCGCTATGGTGATGGAAGCAGCGGGTAAAGACGCGCTTGGCGTGAAGTACATCCCCTATGATGCGGGCGGCAAAGCCATGGCGGCCCTGCTGTCGGGTGAGATCGCAGCCCTGTCCACCGGTTTCTCGGAAGCGGTCGATCTGGCAAACGCGGGTGAAGTCAAGATTATCGGCGTGACGTCAGAGGAACGCGTTGATGCGGCTCCTGACGCGATGACGATGAAGGAACAAGGTATCGATACCACGTTTGTGAACTGGCGCGGCTTTTTCGGGGCCCCCGGTCTACCCGAAGACAAGCTGGCTGCCTACCAGGAAGCGATTGCCAAGATGTATGACACACCGGAATGGGAAGAGGTTCGTGCACGCAATGGTTGGGTCAACATCCACAACTCGGGCGCTGACTTCCAGTCGTTCCTGGAGCAGCAGGAACAGCAGATCGGCGATCTGATGAAAAAGCTGGGCTTCCTCTGAGCCCTTATTCAGGCAGAGCGGGCACACCGCTCTGCCTCCTCACGAACAAGAGCAGGGAGGGGGTCTCATGGCGCTGGATCGCTGGATCGCACTCATTCTTCTGGGTGTGTGTTTGACATATGGCTACGCCGCTTGGTTCACGATGGATGGCGGTCTGCCCCCTTTCATGCAGAGAAACCCAATTTGGCCCAGTACCTTCCCCAAAGTGCTGTCGGTTCTGGGTATCATCACCACCACGATCATTTTGCTGGGCTTTGAAAAGACGGAACCAAAGGAAGCCGATATCGATTATCGGCGGTTGGGAGAATACCACCTTGATCAGGCGCTTATGCTACTGGCCTTGATGGTCGTCTACGCGCTTTGCCTACGCCCTGTCGGGTTTCTGATCTCGACTTCGGCCTTTCTGATCCTCGGGTCTTTCATTCTGGGTGAGCGGAAATGGCACGTCATGCTGCTCGTCGCGCTGATCGCCACCGGCTCGGTCTGGTATCTGGTTCAGGAAGTTCTTGGCATCTACATGCGCCCATTGCCGGGCATTTTCGGAGGCTGACATGCTCGAAGGACTACTGATCGGCCTGCAAACGGCCTTCTCACTTCAGAACCTGCTGATGGTCATCGCAGGGTGCCTGATCGGTACTTTCATCGGCATGCTTCCGGGTCTTGGGCCGATGTCGATCATCGCCATCATGATCCCGGTCGCGATTTCCATGGGCGACCCGTCCGCAGCGCTGATCTTGCTGGCCGGTGTGTATTACGGTGCCATCTTTGGCGGTTCGACGTCTTCTATCCTTCTTAATGCGCCGGGGGTCGCGGGGACCGTGGCTTCCAGCTTTGACGGCTACCCAATGGCCCGCCAGGGCAAAGCAGGCAAGGCGTTGACAATTGCTGCTATTGCAAGTTTTGCCGGCGGTACGATCGGGGCCATTTTGTTGATGGTCTTTGCCCCTGCTCTGTCCTCGGTGGCGCTGTTGTTCCACTCGGCCGAGTATTTCGCGCTCATGGTCGTGGGCCTGTCCGCAATCGCAGCCTTCGCAGGTACAGGTCAAGTGGCCAAGGCGGTCATCATGACGCTTGTTGGGTTGATCATGGCAACAGTTGGTGAAGGCGCATTGTTCAACTTGCCGCGTTTCACCATGGGTATCATGGACCTGCAATCGGGCTTTGGCTTCATCACGCTTGCCATGGCCATGTTCGCCTTGCCCGAAGCGCTGTTTCTGGTGCTCAAACCAAAGGATCTTCAGGGAGATGACGGCGAGATCAAAGACCTGCGCATCACAGGCAGTGAAGCCAAGGCCATCGCGCCTGTGATCGGCCGTCAATCGGTACAGGGGTTCTTCATCGGGGTTCTTCCCGGCGCAGGCGCAACGATTGCCAGCTTCCTCGGCTACGCGGTCGAGCGCAACATTGCCCCTAAAGAGGAACAGGAAGAATTCGGCAAAGGGTCAATAAAGGGTCTGGCAGCGCCCGAAACGGCCAACAATGCGGCATGTACCGGTTCTTTCGTGCCGCTGCTGACGCTGGGCATTCCCGGGTCTGGCACCACCGCGATCTTGCTTGGCGCTTTGATTGCCCTGAACGTGACACCTGGCCCACGCCTGATGCTGGACGAGCCACAGATTTTCTGGGCCGTGATCATGTCAATGTTCATCGGCAACCTTGTCCTGCTGATCCTGAACCTGCCGCTGATCCCATATATTGCCAAGGTTCTCTCGGTTCCGCGCACTTACCTGATCCCCTTCATTCTGTTCTTCACCCTTATGGGGGCCTATATCGGGCAGAACAATGCGACTGAACTTTTGATACTCGTCGGCTTCGGTGTTTGCGCCACGGCGTTGAAATTTGCTGACTACCCGCTTGCGCCGCTGCTGATTGGCTTCATCCTTGGTGGCATGATGGAAGATAACTTCGCCCGGTCGATGCAGCTTTATGACGGCATCGCCTTCATCTGGGAGCGTCCAATGACGCTGGGTCTTCTGGTTATCGCAGCGCTATTGGTGCTTCTTCCCAGCTACCGCGCGCGCCGCGCACGGGCTCGGGCCGCAGGGGTTGCCGAAGGTGACTGAGCCGCTGGCAGGAATACGGGTTCTCGATCTGACGAATGTCCTCGCGGGTCCGTATTGCTGTTATCAACTGGCGCTCATGGGCGCTGAAGTGATCAAGGTCGAGCGCCCTGATGGCGGCGACCTTGCCCGCGTCCTGGGAGCTGATCCTGCCAGAAACAAGGCCGGTATGGGCGTCAGTTTTCTAGCGCAAAATGCTGAAAAAAAGTCCATCACGCTCAACATGAAAACAGAAAAGGGCAAAGTGCTGCTGAAGCGGCTTGTCCAGACCGCGGATGTTTTGGTGGAGAACTTTCGCCCCAGTGTAATGGATCGGCTTGGACTTGGATATGGCGTATTGCGCGATGTGAACCCCAACTTGATTTACTGCGCCATAAGCGGGTTCGGACAGGATGGTCCCCGCCGAGGCGATCCGGCATATGACCAGATCGTGCAGGGTATCAGTGGCGTGATGTCCGTCACCGGAGGACCAGACACTGCGCCCTATCGCGTTGGTTATCCATTGGCGGATACGGTCGGGGGGATGACGGCCGCGTTCGCGGTTTCTGCTGCCCTGAACGCTGATCCTCGGGGAACCTATCTGGATGTGGCGATGTCCGAGGCTGTGATCTCGACAATGGGTTGGGTCGTATCGAACTATCTGGTGGGTGGTGTCACTCCGGAAGCTCATGGCAACGAAAACACCACGTCAGCGCCGTCAGGAACATTTGAAACCTCTGATGGCCTCATCAACATTGCCGCCAACCGCGACGAGCAGTGGCAGGCACTGGCCCGTAATTTGGACCGCAAAGACCTGCTGGATCACCCGGACTACGAAACACGCGAAGACCGTAAGCGCAATCGCCACGCCCTGCGTGAGGCGCTGGAGGAAACCCTGCGGACCAGAGCGGCATCGGACTGGGTACGCGAACTCAACGCAATTGGAGTGCCAGCGGGGCAGGTATTGACCGTGCCCGAGGCGCTTGATGACGAACAACTTGCTGGTCGCGGCCTGATCGGGTCTTTGCAGGTGCAGGGTGAAGACATGAAACTTGCGGGAAGCCCTGTTGTATTGAATGGATTACGGCAAATGCCGCGCACCGCACCACCACAGCTCGGGGCGGACAATAGTGCGATCTGGTCTGAAATTGGGCTATCCTGCGCGGAAATTGACGCCTTGAGCAAGGAAGGCATCATATGAGCGATGTGTCCGATTGGTGGACGACTTCCATCATCGATATGGAACCGGGCCGGATCGACCTGCGAGGGGAGCCGATCCAGAATCTGATAGGGCATCTCAGCTTCGCGGAAATGATCTGGTTCATGGTACGGGGCGACCGACCATCTGGCGCGCAGGCCCGGTTGTTCGAGGCCGCGTTGGTCGCCGCCGTGGACCATGGACCTCAGGCGCCTTCCATCGCGACGGCGCGCATGGCCGTGACCTGTGGGCTGCCTCTCAACAACGCGATGGCCAGTGCCGTGAACATGTTGGGGGATATTCATGGTGGCGCTGGCGAGCAGGCCGTTGCCCTGTACCATTTCGTGGCGCAACATCCTGGCCGTTTGGAGCAGGCGCTGGATGAGTGGATAGAGAGCGAAGGAAAGATTTTGCCTGGCTTTGGCCACCGGTTCCACACCCCAACTGATCCCCGTGCACCGCGCCTGATGGCATTGGTTTCAGAGGCCGTGAAAAACGGGGCTTGCAATGGTCACTTTATGCGGATCGGGCAAGATATTGAGGCAGAACTGGCACGGCGCAAGGGGAAACCCGTTCCGATGAACATTGATGGGGCCACAGCGGTTATCTACGCCGAGCTTGGCTTTGCACCGCCGCTGGCGCGCGGTCTCTTCTGCCTGTCCCGATCTGTTGGCATTCTAGCCCATGCGTGGGAACAGATGCAGCAGGGAGGCCGGAACAAGGGACCGACCCCGCCTGCCTATCGCTGGACGTACACCGAAACGTAGGTCGCTAGGCAGTTCTGAGCCGAGGACGTTTGGCCAACAGATCTGCCGCTGCACGGGCAATAACCAGTTCTTCATTGGTCGGGATTGTCATGACCACGACGCGTGACAGGTCAGTTGAAATGATCCGGTCATTGTCCGCATTTGCGTCAGGATTCAGCTCGATGCCCAGCCATCCCATCCCCGAGCAAACCCGGTCACGCACCAGACGCGAGTTTTCCCCGATCCCACCGGTGAACACCAAGGCATCGATTCCGCCGAGAATGGCCGCCATTGCCCCAAGCTCGCGCCGAATACGGAAAGTGAAATAGCTGATCGCCTGACGGCTTTCGCGTGTGTCCGCCTTTTCCAGGGTGCGCATATCGTTGGACAACCCGGACAGACCCAGCAACCCCGACTTCCGGAACAATAGGTCTGAGATTTCGTCAGCGCTCAGCCCTTCCTGGGCCATCAGATACAGGACCACTCCGGGATCCAGTTGACCACAGCGTGTACCCATCGGCAGCCCGTCGAGGGCTGAAAACCCCATGGTCGAGCCCACTGATCGCCCTCCGATCATCGCACACATTGATGCACCATTGCCCAGATGGGCCACGACCACGCGTCCTTCGTGCAGAAGCGGCGCTGTTTTTGCCATGTGATCCGATATGTATTCATAGCTGAGCCCGTGAAAGCCATAGCGTCGAACACCTTTGTCGTAATACTCGCGCGGCAAGGCGAAAACGTCGTTCTCCCAAGGGTGATTGCGGTGAAAGGCCGTATCGAAACAGGCAATCTGAACCGCGTTTGGAAAACGTTCCATCGCCGCCCTGGCCCCGGCCAGATTGTGCGGCTGATGCAAAGGCGCAAACGGAGACAGCTTGTCCAGCGTTTGAATGGAAGCCTTGGTCAGCGGCACAGGTGCGTCAATGTCAGGTCCACCGTGGACAACACGATGCCCTACCGCAGTTACGTCGCAGTTAGGAAAAGAGCGGGCCAGCAGGTTCAAAACCCAGTCCAGGGCCGAGGCGTGATCACTGATTTCTCCGGCGGTGCCGCTGGCAAGGACACTTCCGTCGGAAGACTTTGCTTTAACAAGCGGTTCCTGTTCACCAATGTTCTCGACCGCACCGGTGCAAACCATGATTGGATCGTCTTCGGTTAGTTCAAACAAGCCAAATTTCATCGAAGACGATCCAGCGTTCAGTGTCACGACATGTGTCATGTGGGTGCTCCGGTGCGTGAAAGTGAGAAGGAGTCGTGCAGGGCTGCCACGGCGCAGGATGCAAGTCGAGCCTTGTCGTCATCGGCACGGCTGGTCAAAATGATGGGCGCTTTGGCCCCCATGACCACACCGGCCCCTTCTGCATTGGCGATATAGGTAAGTTGCTTGGCCATCATGTTCCCGGCGTCCAGATTGGGCACCACCAGAATATCCGTTTTGCCGGCAACATCAGACACGATCCCCTTGGACCGGGCAGCAGCAAGGCTGACCGCATTGTCCATGGCCAGAGGGCCGTCGACCAACCCACCCGTAATCTGGCCGCGTTCCGCCATTTTCGACAGCAGGGCCGCATCGACGGAAGATCGGATCGCCGGATTGACGGTTTCGATTGCAGAAAGAATACCTGCCCTGGGACTTTCGATCCCCAGCGACAAGGCCAAGTCGATTGCGTTCTGGACAATGTCAATCTTGGTTTCCAGATCCGGTTCGATATTGATCGCCGCGTCTGTCACCAAGAGTGGTCTGAGTTGTCCGGGCACATCCATGACAAAGACATGGGTAAAGCGGCGACCGGTGCGCAGGCCATTCTCGCGCCTGAGCGCGGCTTTTAACAGTTCGTCCGTATGCAGATGCCCTTTCATCAGCGCCTTTGCTCGACCTTCCGCAACAAGATCGACCGCCGTGTTGGCCGCGCTGAAATGATCACTCTGCGGTATGATTTCAATCCCTTCCAACGACGCTCCGATTTCGGCGGCAGCGTTGGCGATTTTGTCCGGGTCACCGATCAGAATGGGTGTGATGATCGTCTCATGCGCGGCCAACAGGGCTCCACTCAGGGCATTGGGCTCTTCCGGAGCCACAACAGCAGTAGACATAGGCGGCAGCGGGCGTACCTTTTCCAGCATGGCATCAAAATGACGATGACGTTTCACCACCAGCCCAGGCAAATCCAATTCGGCAAACACCATCTCTTTCTCCGGTGCGATCACGACGGCCTGCCCGCTGACGATCACGGCTCCGTCCGATGGGCGCGTAACGACCGTGTCAAAGACAACCTCCCGGTTTGGTCGCTTTTCCAAAACGGTGACTTTGGATACCAGCTCATCACCTGCATGCGCCCTTCCAACAAAGTCAAACCGCTGCGATTTGTAAAGCGTCCCTGCCCCCGGCAGAACGTTCCCCAAGACTGCCGAGATCAGGGCTCCCACGAACATTGCAGGTGCAACCGCTTCTTTGGTGTGGTCGCCGTCGCCGTCTTCGCTGGCTAGATGGAGAGGATTGTGATTGCCCGAATTGTTGGCGAACACATAGAAATCGTCGACCGAGCAAGTGCGGACCAACTCGGCGGTATCGCCGACCTGAAGCTTGTTGTAAGGCTTGTTGTGGTACTGCATGAACTATAGTTTCTGTTTCGATCCGTTTGGCGGCGCTGTGAACTCTCTTGCTGATACCCAGTTCAGCGCTCAATGAAAACAATGCATACTGGCTGCCCGTATCGGTCTGCACGCTTTTTCCGGTGGGTAACGCCTTCATGTCGTTACACCCGGATAATGTGCAGATTGCAGATCAGGCGCGCTGCTTTCCGCCGCCGCCCTGTTTGCGCATCGAAAGACCGATACGCTTTCTGGGCACATCCACCTCGACAACGCGCACTTTCACAACTTGCCCGGCCTTGACGACCTCATGCGGGTCCTTGACGAAGCGGTCCGCCAGCTGGCTGACATGAACCAGCCCGTCCTGATGAACGCCCACATCCACAAAGGCCCCAAAGGCCGCCACGTTTGTCACTGTGCCCTCAAGAACCATTCCGGGCTTCAGATCGGTTATCTCTTCGATGCCATCCGCGAAACTGGCCGTGACAAAACTGGGCCGGGGATCCCGTCCGGGTTTCTCAAGCTCGGCAAAGATATCCAGAACCGTGGGCAGGCCGAAATCTTCGGTTACGAATTGTTGTGCCCGCAACCCATTCAAGGACTCTTCATGGCCCATGATGTGCCTGATATCCCGCCCGCAGGCCGACACGACGCGGCGGGCGACTTCATAGGCTTCGGGGTGCACCGACGACGCATCAAGCGGTTCAGCGCCGTCCCTTATGCGAAGAAACCCGGCGCACTGTTCAAAGGCCCGCGGACCCAAGCCTGCGACGGACAACAGGTCTTTGCGCGATTGGAACGGTCCGTTCAGATCGCGATGGGCGACGATGGCTTCGGCTTGCGCGGGGCCCAGTCCCGACACACGCGCAAGCAAAGGTGCAGAGGCTGTGTTCAGGTCAGCCCCGACCGCGTTCACGACATCCTCAATCGCAGAATCCAGGGATTGCGACAGGCGGTGCTGGTCAACGTCATGCTGGTATTGCCCCACGCCGATGGATTTCGGTTCGATTTTGACCAGTTCTGCCAAAGGATCCTGCAATCGCCGGGCGATGGACACCCCCCCGCGCAGCGAGACATCCAGATCGGGAAACTCTCGTGCTGCCAGTTCCGACGCGGAATAGACCGAGGCCCCGGCTTCGGACACAACCACCTTAGTTGGCGCTTTTACCGTCTTGGGGAGCAGATTCAGTGTGTCTGCAACCAACCGTTCAGTTTCTCGGCTCGCGGTTCCGTTCCCGATGGCGATCAGCTCGATCTGGTGGGCCGAGATCAGATTGAGGATGGTCGCCTGCGCCCCGCGCAGATCGTTTTTTGGTTGAAATGGATAGAATGTATCAGTGGCGACGACCTTACCCGTTGCGTCAACCACTGCCGCCTTCACGCCAGTGCGGATGCCGGGATCAAGACCCAAAGTAGCCCTGGCACCAGCAGGCGCGGCAAACAGCAAATCCTTGAGGTTGCGCGAAAAGACCTGAATTGCCTCGTCCTGCGCCCGGCTGCGCAGATCGGCCATCAATTCGACCATCATGGACAGCGAAAGCTTGACCCGCCACGTCCACCCGGCGACTTTGCGCAACCAGGCATCACCCGGTCCATTGCCGCGTGTCTGCAAATGTGCGGCAACAATGGTCTCGGCCCGTGCAGCCCCAAATTCCGGTTCCGGCGCGATATCAAGCGAAACAATGCCCTCTTTTGAAGCCCGCAGCATTGCCAGCGCCCTGTGCGATGGAACATCCGCCCAACGCTCGGAATGGTCAAAGTAATCGCTGAACTTAGCGCCTTCCTTTTCCTTCCCGTCGATAACACTGGCACTGAGCAGCGCTTCGCGCTGCATGAACATACGCAATTCACCCAGCAGTGTCGCATTTTCAGTCAATCGTTCGGTCAGAATGTCGCGCGCGCCCTTCAGCGCGTCTCGAGGGGTGGCAACGGCTTCGCTCAGGTATGCCTCGGCCAGTGTGTCTGGGTCCGCATCGCGATCGGCCAGAATGGCTTCGACCAGGGGTTCCAGCCCGTTTTCCTGCGCGATCATCGCCTTGGTACGCCGTTTGGGTTTGTAAGGCAGATAGATATCTTCCAGCTGTGCCTTGGTTTCGGCCCGAGCTATCGATTTGCTCAGATCTTCGGTCAGCTTCCCTTGATCTTTGATAGAATTCAGGATGGTTTTGCGCCGTGCCTCGAGTTCACGCAGATAGGTCAAACGCTCGGACAGAAGACGCAATTGGGTATCGTCCAACCCACCGGTTGCTTCCTTCCGATAGCGGGCGACAAAGGGAACCGTCGCACCGTCATCCAATAGATTGATCGCAGCACCGACCTGATCGGGACGTGCATTGATCTCGGTGGCTATGGTGCGGGCGATACGGTCCAAAGGGGCCTCCTGAAACGGCAGTGGAGTGGCTTCTTAACCAGCCGCTTCAGCAAGGGAAAGTCCCTTGTCCCGGTCCGTCGAAAGGTATCAGCAGGTAGCCACTGTTTTTGCGGCTATTTGGCATTTCTTGGACACTACCAGCGCGCGACGGCCTCAACTCCACGGCATCAACCCGCAATACCCGGTACGCGCGCTTACTGTATGCGCCATTTGCGCTAGCGTCGTCAGGTCAAAAACAGGCAGTCTCAGTTCTTCCTGAATGCGTTTTGCATAAGGGGGAAGATCCGTGCATTCTAATACCACGGAGCGTATTTCAGGCGTATCGCGCTTCAGCCTATGCGCAGCATCCAACACTTCGGCCTCGATCAAATCTGTGTCCATGCGGGTGCGCGTGTTGCGCAGGATGACCTCGGCAAACTCGCTGGTGTGCTGCAAGCCCTGTACGGCTACAGGAACGCCCCCCGCCCCAACGCCTTCGAAATGGCGTTGTGTCAGTGCCGATGAATCCGCTGTAATCACCCCGACCGGCGCGCGGGCCCCGGACATGTGAAAGGCCAACGGCACCTGTATCAGGCTCGAAGCGAAGACAGGCACCGATACGGCCTCGGCCAACTCTTTTTGGAACAGGGCGAGAAACCCGCAACTTCCGGTAATGGCGCGCACGCCTTCAGCCTCAAGCCGTTGCGCGCCTTTTATGAAGGGGTTCAGCAAATCAGGCGTCGGATTGTTCAGCAGCGTTGGCACCGTAACGCCATCTATCATTTCGTACAGCACCGGGAACGGCAGGCTGGAAGGGTTCTTGATATGCCCAGGTGGTTTGGGGAAATAGCTTTCCAGACACAAAACCCCGATTGAGGCTCCGCAGATATTCTGTCCACCCTGGTAGATCGGCATGATGGGGTAATCCTTCTTCGAAACGGTGGCTGGCGCGAGTTAAAAGCGTGACAAGGCAAATGAATCCAACGGGATGTTGAGGCGTTGCCCTGACACCAAGTCGGCCACCAACTCACCGGTTTTTGGGGCCATCATCAAACCGTAATGGGAATGACCAAAAGCGGTGAACAGGCCCTTGTGCCCCTCTACCGGACCGATCGCAGGCAAACTGTCAGGAAAAGACGGGCGTCGGCCCATCCAGAACTGCGTATCCGAGGTGTTCAGATCCGGCATCATTGCGCTGGCCTGAGCGGTCAGAAGCGACTGTTTGCGTGGATCTGGCGGCGCGTCGATGCCGCCGAATTCGGCCGTACCCGCCACACGCAAACCGTCCTGCATCGAACTGGCCACCACCTTGGCGTCCACGTCCATCACCGAGTTTTCCAGGCTGGCAGAGGGGGTCGGGAATTGGACATGGTATCCACGCTCGGCCACCAGTGGCACGGGCAAACCCAAGGGTTTCAGCAACTCGGCAGACCAAACCCCGGCGGCCAGCACGACAGTATCGGCGTGGATCGTGCCGGCCGGTGAGGTCAAATGCCATTGTCCGTCTTCAGTGCGCTTTATTCCTTTGACTTCTGTCCGCACGAACTCGGCGCCTTGTTGACGGACCTTGTCGGCCAAAACCGCACCGACCCGGCCGGGAGACGTAACCCGCGCCTGTCCCTTGATCAGGATCGCAGCGTTGAAATCTCTGGAAAGCGCGGGTTCGATCCGGCGCAATTCTGGTCCGTCGATCCGCTCAAGATGTCCGCCTTTTTCCTGCCGGATCAGATATCCCAGATCTTTCAGGTCAGCCTGATCCGGGTTGCGAAACGCGTGGATATAGTTGGAATCAACAATAAGGTCTTCGTGCCCGGTATTTTGCAGATGTCTTCGGTACAGATCTATCGATGGACGGCACAGCACCTCCATTGCGTCCGAAATGTTGCGTACGGATTTCACGCTTGAACTCTTCAGGAACCTCAGGCCCCAGGGTATCATCCTGGGCCAGAACGAGAGCCTGACGGTCAAAGCGCTTTTCGGGTCCAACAGCATCCGAGGGATCGTTTTCCAGATGCCGGGCGTGGCCTGCGGGATCACCGACCACGGTGAGACGACACCGGCATTGCCGAACGATGTCTCCTGCCCAGGTTCTCCGCGGTCGATCAGCCGCACGGCAATACCGCGCTCCTGCAAGGAGAGCGCACAACATAGGCCGACGATCCCGGCGCCGATGATGGTCACTTGTTCAGGCATGTCAGACCGTTGCTTGAATTCGGCTACGGGCGATCAACTGTGTGACAATGACAGGAGACGCCACCGCCAATGCGATCAAGTCAGCCGTCAGAGTGGGCGCCACGAAGATAATCCCGGCAACGACCATCAGGATGCGCGACACGAGACCGAGTGGCTGCAACCAATACCCCACGACCGCTGCCGAAAGCGCGATGACACCGGCAATACAGCTGGCTGCGGTATAGGTGAATTCCCAAAGATCAAACCCGGTGGAAGACACGAACAGCAAAACCGGCGCATAGACGAACGCCATTGGCGCGATTACTTTACCCAGACCAAGCGTAAAGGCGGACAGCCCGGTGCGGAACGGGTTGGAATTCGCAATCGCTGCCGCCGCATAGGCCGACGTACAGACCGGAGGTGTGATCTCGGACACCACACCGTAATACAGTACGAACAGATGGCTTGCGATGGGCGGAACGCCAAGCTGGGCCAACGCAGGCTGCGCGACCGAAACGAGCATGATGTACAGCGCCGTGGTTGGAATGCCGGCGCCCATCAGAATGCAGACGATGGCAATGAAAACCAGCGAGATAAACAGTTGCAAGTCTTCCATCGCAAACAGTTGGAAACTGCCGAATGAGATCATGTTATAGAGATCTGCCGCCAGGTTCCCCGCACCTTGTGTCACCATGAATCCGATGCGGAAACCGATACCGGTGGTGTTGATCACCCCTACAACGATACCCACCGCAGCCGCCGCAGCGCCCACAGCCAGAGAGTATTTCACACCCAGTTCAACCGCCTGCAGCATCTCGGGCACTTCGATACGTTTCTGCGGGTTAAGCGTGGCGATCACCGACAGCCCACACAGGATTGCCGTCATGGTCAGGTCAAAGCCTCCATCCGAGAACTTCCACAGGACGAACCCAAGGAAGGCTGCTGCATAGATCAGTGTCGGAGGTTGCTTGATCCGCGACATGCCCGCGATGACAGCAAGCGAAATGCCACAGAAGGCCGACATAAATGGCGTGTAGCCGGTGAAAAGGACCACCAGCAGGCCGATCAACGGCACGATGTTGGCCCAGCCTTCAGTCCAGACAGCCTTGAGCTGCGGCAACTGTTCTTTCGCCAGACCCTGAAGGTTCAGCTTGCGCGCCATCAGATGCACTACGGCGAAAACACCCACGTAATGCAGAAGTGCCGGAAATATCGCAGCGATCACGATGGTGGTATAAGGCACCTCGAGAAACTCAGCCATGATGAAGGCCGCAGCCCCCATGATGGGTGGTGTGATCTGGCCGCCAGCCGAGGACGCGGCCTCGACGCCGCCCGCGAAATGGCCGGGGTATCCAAGGCGCTTCATGTTGGGAATGGTCAACGCGCCGGTCGAAACGGTGTTGGCCACCGAAGAGCCCGAGATCGTGCCGAAGAAGGCCGAGGATACCACCGATACTTTGGCCGGACCGCCCGTATAGCGACCCGCCAAAATTGTAGCGTTGTCGATGAACAATTGCCCCAGCCCAGTTCGCTGAGCGATCACGCCGAACAAGACAAAATGGAACACGATGGTCGATACGACCCAAAGCGTTACACCATAGATACCTTCCTGCGGAAAATACATCGATGATACGAAGGTTTTGAAGTTCACACCCGGGTGCTGCAACAGCCCGGGAAAAAAGGGGCCCAGCAATGCGTAAGAGATGAATACGCAGATGATCAGAGGCAGGACCCAGCCCAACGTGCGGCGTGCAATGTCCAGTACCAGCAGAATGATCACGACCCCCAGAATCACATCATAGTTGTTCGGGTTGCCCATGCGGAAGGTCTGCTCCTCGATCCCAAGAAACGGAATGCCGCGCCAGGCGAAGCCCACGTATAGTGCGGCGATGATGCCAAGCATCATGAATACCAGATCATAGAGAGGGATATTGCCGACGCGGAATCGGCTGATTTTGAGCGCATAGAGGCTTTTCACCCCGATAATCGGGATTGTGGCGTAGACCAGAATGAACAGCAGGGCCAGATAGATGCCCATATGCCAATGGTCGGCAGGCAAACCGAACCCAGCCGTGAAGAATTCGTAGAACGCAAAAATCAGGGCGACCACGCGCAGCACCTTGCCTGCGGTGGGCGTGACCTGCCGGACAGCGGCACCCTCGTCGAACTGTTCTTCGATTGCCGCAAGTTCCTCGGCCGTCAGTTCGTGGTCATCAAGTTTCTGGGTCTCGGACATGATGGCCCCCCGATTTCGCATAATTCCAGAGTGCGGTGCCCCGACCGGGGCACCGACGACAGGTTTCAGTCAGGTGTGGCTATTGAAGAAGACCGGCTTCTTTATAGAATTTCTCAGCACCCGGATGCAGCGGAACACCCAGTGCCTCGACGCCATCGAGGGCAGTATCAGGCGTGATCTGCTTGCCCTTTGCGTGGCCGTTGTCCAGCAGCTTGCGGGTATTATCGTTCCACATGGCTTTGGTCAGCTGATAAACCAGATCTTCGGACAGGTCCGATGACACAACCAGCATAGCGCTGACCGCTGGGGTTTTGGTTTCAGTGTCAATACCCTCATAGACGCCACCCGGAATGGCCGAGGGGATATAGGCAGGGATAATCTCGTTAATCTTTGCCAAATCTTCATCGGTGAAAGAATGCAGGTTCATGCCCTTGGTCGAAGACAGTTGCACCATTGCGGCAACCGGCCAGCCCGCCGCGTAGAAATAGGCGTCCAGTTGGCCATCGGCCAGACGTTCGGCACTCTGACTGTTGTTCAACTCGGCCTCATCCATGTTGTCACGGTTGACGCCCCAGGCTTCCAGCATTTGCAACACAGCGACCTGCGTTCCCGAGCCAGCTTGCGCGATACCGACGCGCTTGCCTTTGAGATCACTCAGATCGTTGATGGTCTGACCCGCGGGAAGAACCAGGTGCAGGTCTTCGGGGAACAGGTTTGCGACGATGCGCAGTTTCGGGTGGGGTTTGCCTTCGAACTTTCCCTCACCCAGATACATCGAACGGGTTACGTCAGCCGCGGCCAGGCCGGCCTCAAGCTCGCCGTTTTGGACAGCGGCATTGTTGAAGACTGATGCGGTTGTTGACTGTGCGATCGCGATCAACCCGGGCACGCCGCATTGGCCGCCCTCTTCACAGGGGCGTGAGCCCGGAGGGGCCGAAATCCCGTTGGCGATGGTCCCGCCGATCGGGAAATAAGTGCCGCCTGCACCACCGGTGCCGATGCGGAAAAAAGTTGGGTCCTGTGCAAACGCTGGTGCAGCCAGTGCGCCAGCCAAAGCCAAACCCGTCAGGCATTTCAAAAATCTCATCGTAAGCTCCCAGTTTTGGATCATTGGATTCGGTTTGTCCGAACTCTGATCCAATCAGCCTATGGAGTTTTATCATAAATACAAATTTGTTATATTTAACAAAACGAAAGTTTACCTTATGTATTGAGCATGAACCTTGCTCAATTGACAGTTTTTCGCGAGGTGATGGAAACCGGGTCCATCTCTCAGACCGCAAAGAAGCTGAACCGGACACAACCCGCGATCAGCCTGGCAATCAAGAACCTGGAAAGAAGTCTTGGACTGACCTTGTTCGAACGAAAAGGTCGGCGTTTGATCCCGGTGCCCGAGGCGCACTACCTGTTGGCGGAAACCACTGGGATACTGGACAGATTATCAACGGTTTCCAGCACGATGCACGGGCTTCTTAAAGGAAGCTCAGGCAATCTGAATATTGCTGCAATGCCGGGACCGTCCATTTTCGCCTTTCCGAATTTCATCAGCCGCTCGGTTGGCGGGAACCCGGACATCCGGGTTACGCTGTCGACCCGCAGTTCGCCCCAAATAATGGAACTTGCAGGTACCCAGAACATCGATTTCGGGTTTGCCGATTTCGAGCACCCGGTCGGAAAGAAACCACAATTCACGGCAGAAATCATAAGTGGAGATTGCTTTTGCGCAATGGATCGAGACAATCCGCTGGCTCAAAAAAAGACCCTGACGATTTCAGACCTCGATAGCGTGCCAATGGGTGGGCTGTACGACACACACCCTTTTCAGAAGAAAGTGCAGCGTGCTTTTCAGATGGTTTCTGCGTCTTACAAACCAAGCGTGACATGCCAGTATTTTCTGCCACTCATACCCTTTGTCGGATCGGGACAATGCTGCACTATAGTCGATCCTTTGACCGTTGCGACAGAACGAAATCTAAACATCTCAAATGGCCGTGTCGTCTTCCTGCCTTTCAAGGACCCGCTCAGATATGAATATGCGATCCTTACGCCGGATCATCGCCCCCCTTCACAGTTGGCGCTTAAAATAAAGGCGGGCTGGAAGGAGGAAGTTGTGTCTATGCTTGTTCAGACCAAGGCCAATCCGCGGACAGAAGATATCTGAAAGAAACATGGCTGACCTGCAACTCAACCGACAACTGGAAAAACTCACGCGTCGCGAACCATGGAGGCTTCCAGAGTTGATTTGAGCAGTTGTGGATCGATTGGCTTGTATAGAAGGGGCAGCTTTGCTTGCTTGCATTGCTCGACAAGCTCAGGTGATCGATTGGCTGTAATAATACAGCCGGGCAGATGCCCAAATTCATCTGTCAGGGCGCGCATGGCGTCCGTCCCTGTTTTCCCGTTGTTCAATTGATAATCTGCGACGACAAAGTCTGGAAGGATGCCTATCTCGCGTAGAAGACTGATTGCTTCGTTTTCGCTTTCACATTCAAGAACTTCGACGCCCCAGGATTCGATGGTCATAGTCAAAGCGTTGCGCAGATTTTCATCGTTTTCGATCAACAAAGCGATGGCGTTGCCGGGCACATTGAAACTTGGTTTTTGTATCGCTGAAGAGCCGAGGGAAATCTCTGGCTTCGCTTTCGTCAAAGGTATCTCGACCGAAAAGCCCGTCCCCTTTCCGACTTCGGAATGAAGATGGATGGGGTGCTGTAGCAACCCACAGGCCCGCTCAACAATCGCAAGACCCAACCCCATGCCTTCGGCAGCGCTGGCATCCGAATGCAGGCGCTGAAATTCCTGAAACACAATATCTCTCTGATCTGATGCTATGCCGATGCCCGTGTCCCAGACCTCCAGGGCAATTGCGTTTTTGCGATGCCTGACACCGACAAGAACTTTTCCGGTCTCGGTGTACCGGATCGCGTTTGACAACAGGTTCTGCAATATCCGCCGAAGATAACTGGCATCGCTTGTGACCAAAGCCTTCGTGTCGACAAAACGCAATTTCAGACCTTTGGCTTGGGCGACGGGCCGAAAAGCGTCCTCCATTTGTGAAAAAAGCTCGCCCACCGACACGGTAGACAGATGCGCCGTGGCTCGACCGGAATCCAGCTTAGATATATCCAGCAAGGCTTCCAGAATGTGTTCGACACTGTTCAGTGCACTTTCGGCTTTTGCTGCAACGCTCCGGGCGGTGTCTTTGTCCAGGCCGCTGCCCAGTGACGCAACATAGAGTTTTGCCGCAGACAGAGGTTGCAGCAGGTCGTGGCTGGCGGCTGCCACAAAGCGCGATTTTGATGCATTCGCCCGCTCGGCCTCATTCAGCGCATCCGCAAGTTCCATTGTGCGCGACGCCACACGCTGTTCCAGCATTTCCTTGGCTTCGTACAAAGCCTCAGCAGACTTTCGTTCTGCAGTCACATCAGTAAAGGAGATCACAAATCCCCGGTCAGGCATTTCCTGGGCAAAAACAGACAGTATTTTTGATCGCCCCCGATGCATCTGGAATTGAAGAGGGCGGCGAGAAGTCTGCCGGCTGACCCAATCCAGCAGATCCGCCTCGGTAATCCCTTTCTCAAAGCTGATGTTGTCGCTGAGGCGATTGGACAGGGTTTCAAACCGTGTGCCCATCTGAAACTGCGTGATCGGTATGGCCAAAAGCTCGCTTGCGCGGGTGTTCCATCCGATCATGCGGTGCTTGTTGTCAAATATGCAGACGCCCTGATCGATATGCTCAAGCGTTGCGCGGATCAGCCTTGCCTTGTCGTCAAGAATGCGAACCCTTTCCTGCCGCTCGATCCGCATGATGTCTGTTACGTCGGTTTGCAGGATCACAGTACCACCGTCTGGCGTGCGGTGTTCGGACACTTGAGACCATCGATTGCCGGCAAGACGAACATTGAACACCACGTGGTCATCTGCGTGGCGATCCAAGCGGCTTTTGGCCCAGTCCTGGGAAGTCATTGTCTCTGGCAGGGACAGGAACCCGGATTGGCTGACCAATTCTACATACTCGGTAAACCGCAAGCCGGGGCTCAGCTGTTCCTGAATGTCAGGCATATGCAGCCCAAACCGGCTGTTGCACAGCACCAGTTCTTCGTTGCGATTGAACAGAGCAAACCCTTCCTGCACCGTTTCGATCGCGTTCGCCAAATCCGCCCGCGCCGCTTCGGTTTCCTTGTTGGCCTGCGCCAACCTGGCGTTGGAGTCATTCAGAAGCTCAAGCGCGCGTTCAAGCTCATCCGTTCGGGCGCGAACTTCTTGCTCCAGAACCGCCGCGCGCTGAAACTGCGCATAGGCCGCGCCTGAGGCGTCGGTGGATTCCTCGACACGCCGCATGAGGGCCCCGACGATTTTCCTCAGCTTTTCATTCTGACGATCAAGCGTATCCGAGGGATCTGTGAGATGCTCGATCATGCCTTACTCTTTCTCGGGCGGGTAAATCGCAACGCCGGTCAGGGTCTGGTTCACATGGATCGAATTGTATTGTTCTCCGTAGGTCGAGAAACCGACCACGTGATTGCGGGACAGGATGTTCGAGATCTCGTGCGTCTTCTGCTTTTCCTGAGCCTCCAGCCGACGAAGAATGCAGTCACAGCCCAGAATGGTGTCGGGTTGCTGTTTGTCGGTCAGTAGCCCGATTTCTTCCTGCAGGTGTTCGACCATGTCTCGGGGTTCTGCCAGAGTCAGAACCAGCCCCTCGTCAATAGCCGAGAAAAAGACGAGATCCCCGTTACCCGCCACCTGCTGAATTGCGCGAACATGGTGTTTTCCACCGATTTGCACAACGACAGGATGGGCCGCAAAGGTAAATGTCGTCAATTGTTCCGGGTCTTTGCCGAGAATACGGGCATATTCGCGCGCAGCGGGTTCGGCATTGATTTCCTGAACGATGCGTTTGGCCGGGTCCGCCTTGGTCACCACCATGCGGCGGGCGGTGGGGACGAGGTGATCGGTTTTGAACACCTTTATCGGACACCGCGTGCGAACCTGGGTCAGTATGGCGGCATTGCTCCGTGCCTGCCCCTGATGCAGAACATAGGTGCGCCCGAATTGGGTTCCATCCCCCGCCGATCCACCGAACAATGGTACCGGCCCAAGCCCTACCGCCAATTCCGACGTCAGCTCATCTTCTTTTGTCGACAACCCGTCGATCATCAGGAAGGTGAATTCATGATCCCACTCTGGCGCGTTTTCCATCATCGCGTTTCTGTTGTGGATCATCTCTTTGATGATGCTGTCGGCGTCGAACTTGTTCAAGTCCGGAACAAGAACCGTGCATATTTCGAAATGGGATCGTGGCAGGCCGATCGCGACGATCTGGTCTTCACAGTAACCACTATCCGCCAACTCTCCTGCGGTGGTGCAACCAACTACCGGGGTTGGAGCAAAGGCGTGCGCGGCTTCCACAATCACGGCGGATGCATCTGCGTTCGGGCTGACAAAAAGTATGACAAGCGCAAGCGGATCATCACCCAGCTGGCGTTCGAGCGTCTCGATTGACTGCCCGGTGTCGTGTTGTGCAAAAGCCGTTTTAACGATGCCTGGCGCACGGGCTTGGGCTGTCGCCCACCCGACTGCTTGGTCCATCGTGCCTCCTCCCTAAAAGCGCGACGATGACATGAGAGTATGACGCTTAGCCTTGGTCTTGCAAGACACTGGCAAAGGACGCCTTCTTAGCGATCAGAACCGCCTGTGTGCGGCTTTGTACACCCAGTTTTCGCATTATTGCGGTCACATGTGCCTTGACCGTGGTTTCAGCAATCGACAGGTCATAGGCGATTTGCTTGTTCAGTTTGCCTTCGCAGATCAGTTGCAGGATGCGCGCCTGCTGATTTGTCAGCGTTGCAAGGCGATTTACCGCGTCGCTGTGTTCGTCCTCTTCCGTTCCGTCAATCAAAACGCAGCCTTCAGGCACAAAGACATCGCCGGAATGAACTGTCTCGAATGCAGTGCGGAACACGTCTCGCTGACTGTGCTTGGGGACATAGCCTGATGCACCGGCCTGTATCACCTGACTGACGACGCGGGTGTCGGTCAGCGATGACACGACAATTACCGGAGCATTTGCTGCCGCCTTCAAGCGGATAAGGCCATCCAGCCCGTCCACATCCGGCAGGTTGAGATCCAGCATAACGGCGTCAGGTTTCAGTCCACTTGCCAGCAGATCCATCGCGCCCTCCAGCCGGTCTGCCGTGTGGATTTCTCCAATCTGTGCCACACTTTGCAAAGTCATCGACAAGGCGTCGCAAAACAAAGGATGGTCATCAACGATCAGCACTTTTTCGAAATCGTTTCGTGCGGCGGATTCAGCAAGCATTGGGTATAGCCTTTTGCATTCAAATGGTCTCCAGCCTAACCAATCCTAGCAACGAAAGAAATCCACGCATACTGGCGGAAGGTCGTATAAAAACGCGCGCCCAGATCAGGGGCGCGCGTCAGAGCTTTGTATCGTCCTGGGTCAGTTAGCCGAAGCCAGTTCCTTCGGCAGGCGGAAGGTCCACAAGGTGCCACCCTGGTTAAGGTAGTTGACCTTTTTGGCCACCTCACCACCCCAGAGCGGAACCGCGCCGCCCCAGCCGGAAATGATCGAGACATACTGTTCGCCGTCCTGTTCCCACGTAACGGGTTGGCCGACGATGCCCGAGCCGGTCTGGAACGACCACAGTTTTTCACCGGTTTCGTCATCCAGCGCGATAAACTCACCTTCAGGCGTGCCGAAGAACACCAGCCCGCCAGCCGTCGTCATCACACCTGACCACAGCGGCGCATCGTTCTTGTATTCCCATTTCCATTCCCCGGTATCCGGGTCAATCGCCTTGAGCGAGCCGATGTGATCTTCGTAGTTTGGCTTGATTGTAAAGCCTGCGCCCAGATAGGCGGCACCCTTTTTGTAGGAGATCGGCTCATTCCAGATATCCATGCCCCATTCGTTCGATGGCACATAGAAGTTACCGGTACGCTGCGAGAAGGCCATCGGCATCCAGTTTTTGCCGCCAAGGAAAGAAGGCGACGCAAAGATCACTTCACCCTTCTTGCCATCAGCCGCTGACGCCGGATCACCAGGGCGGTTGTCTTCGACAAAGATCGGGCGGCCGGTCTCATCAATGCCGGACGACCATGTGATATCCTTGACAAAAGGATTGGCTGAAACAAAGGCGCCATCTTCGCGGTTCAGAACATAGAAATACCCGTTGCGATCAGCGGTGGCGAAACGCTTGTTTCCTTCACGGTCGGTATAGGCCACGACCTCATTTACACCGTCATAGTCCCAACCTTCGCGTGGCGTCGTTTGGAAGTGCCACTTGATGTCGCCGGTTTTCGGATCGATTCCAATGCGGCTGGCCGCATAAAGGTTGTCACCGGTATTTCCTTCCGTCGGCGTACCCGCGTTACGCAGCCACGAGTTCCACGGTGCCGGGTTTCCGGCCCCGAAAACAAGCGTATCCGTGTCCGCGTCATAGGAACCGCCCAGCCAGGTCGCGCCACCGCCGGTTTTCCACATATCGCCGGGCCATGTTGCATTTAGCTCGCCTGTCATGGTGCTTTCTTCACCGTTCAGCGTACCCATATGGCCTTCGATGACCGGGCGTTCCCACACCAGATCGCCGGTGTCCACGTCACGGGCCTGCACGGTGCCAACTATGCCGAATTCACCACCTGAATTTCCGGTAATCACCAGCCCGTCGACGATCAGCGGAGCAGCTGTGTAAGAGTACCCCGCCTTGTAGTCAGCGATTTTGTCGCGCCACACAACGTCACCGGTGTCTTTGTTCAGGGCCACAATCCGGGCATCAAGCGTCCCGAAAATCACCTTGTCACCGTAAATGGCGGCACCGCGATTCACCACGTCGCAGCACGGGAGAATGCCTTCGGGCAAACGCGCATCGTATTGCCAAACCTCTTTGCCGGTCTCGAGATCAATCGCATACAGGCGCGAATACGAACCGGTGATATACATCATACCGTCATAGATCAGCGGCTGGGTTTCCTGCCCGCGCTGCTTTTCACCACCAAGGCTGAATGCCCAGGCAGGCAACAGGTTCTTGACGTTGTCCTTGTTCAGCATGTCCAGCGGGCTATAGCGCTGCAAGTCGCGCCCCATGCCGTTTGTTACGACCTGGGTCGTAATAGTCTGGTCGTTGGCCAGATCGTCCTCAGTAACTTCTGCATGGGCCACGCCCGCTGCAATCACACTTGCGACCGTCACCATTATAAACCGGTTCATCGGTGTCCTCCCTAGACTTGTGTCTTCCCTCCACGCCGAATCCCCGACAGGTCGGAGCTGTGGGCGTGAGTATTATTCGCAAGGGGGTCTTTCGGCGAAATTGCACAATGGTCGTAGGGAGGGAGTCACGGATTTCAACTAGTGTGGTGCGTGTTTTTGGGGCTCGGAGGAGACGATGCAGAAAGTTCTTGCAGGGCTTATCGTATTGGGGTGGTCCGCCTGTCTGCCGGCCAGCGCTGACCCACTAAGCGGAAAAAAGCAGGTATTTTTGATCGGCAATGGGGCGGGCAAAACGCTTGTCGGGAACATCAGCTTTAGCCCGGAAGGTACCTTTTCTGCTTACAAAATCGACCTTGCCATTGGACCGTTCACCGAACACTTCCTGTCCATGCGTCCGTTTCGATGCCTGGAAGGACCGGACAAACACTGGTGCCATGTCCCTTATCCCTACGCTCTGCAACGTAAGGTTTCTGTAGGTGATCTGACCGATCTAGAATACGACCTTTTGTTCATCCACAAAGGTGCAACCGAATACGGCATCAATATGTGGAACGGCGTTTACTATCAGCTCCGGATCGATGGTGATCGACTGGTCGGAGAGTTGCACGAAATGGATATGGGTCTGCTGGCGGTCCCGCCGGCTGAGGGTGAACTGAGGCCGGTCACAGACAAGGACATTCACCAAGCCGAACCGGACAGCCACTGGCTGCCGCGGCTTGTCATCGAATAGCTCTACTGAGCCGAGATACTGCCCAGATACGCCAAAATAAAGTCCTGAACCGTGCGATCTTCGATCCCGACATGGCGCATTTTTGTGCCAGGCATGAACCCGTCGTTATCTTCCATCCATGCCCGCAACGCTGCGGGCGTCCAGACGATCCCGGACCCGGCCAGTGCTTCGGAATACTCATACCCTTCGACGGTTCCGGCGGCCCGACCCAAGATATTGTCCAGTGGAGGCCCATAGCTGGGGTCGGTGGAATCAGGGGCGTGGCAGCGTCTGCATTCCGAGTAAAACAGCGTTTCTCCAGCTTCGACCTTGACCTTATCAAAAGTGCTTTCGGCAAAAACAGGATATGGTGAGACTGCAAATGCGGCCAAACCGAGGGAAAGGATGATGTGTTTCATGTGATCCTCCGACATTTGTGCAAGGATACATGCCGCACATCATTGGGCGGCTTGACTCACATCAAGAAATTCGCCGCCGAGCCTTATCCTTTGGTCGTAGAAATCTGACAAAAACGAGGATTCAGAATAGAGGCGCGTATTTCCACTCATCCGCATCAGGGGTTACTTCGTTCGGGTCGTAGCCCGAGTCCTGCAAGCGTTTGGCGATTTTCAATCCGTCCCGAGCAGCCGCGTCGACATAGGCGCGCCCGAGCCTTTCGTCTTTCACAACGCCATGTCCACGCAGCAGATTGAGACCGAAGTTGAACTTGCCCACCGGGTCCCCCAGGTCAGCCGCGCGTTTGTCCCATGCCGCAGCCGCGTCAGGGTCGTAGGGACCACCCAGCCCGTTATTGTCCAACTGACCCATCCATGTCATCGCGCCGGTATAACCTGCCTCAGCACAGGTTCTGAACAGGGTACGTGCCATATCATGACGGCCGGACTTCGTCATGTAATAGCCTGTCGCACAGGTTGTCATATCGGTGACGCCGTTTTCGATATTGCTCATGACTTTGCCCCACCCGGTGTCTTGCGGATTAAGCGTGCCGTATTCGTCCTCAACCGTCTGGGCTGAGACGGCCGTGGACAAAAGCAGTGCAACAGTGGCGGTGCGGAACATGATCAAACCCTCCATCTGGCCACCACAATAGCCGACCGGGTTCGGAAATTCACGCCTGCGATGGTCGTAGACGCGATAATCCTTTGAGCGCTTGATCCCGCGTGACGGGTCGTATCCCCACAGTGACCACCAAAGAAAAACTACTCCGGCAAAGATCGCCCCTTAAAACGCCTGTGCATTGAATTGCCCGTAAGGGCGGCTCGACAGCATGGGTGAAGGGATAGAACGCGCAGATATCGCGCGATAAAACTGAACTTTCTGACATTTTCCAAAGTGCATTAATCGCGGAAGACAGATTAACCGCGGAAGACAGACAGAACATCGGCAAGATGAGGAAGTTCATCACACCCGCGAAGTTTTCAAGCTGTTTGATACCGGATGAACGCGCAAAGCTTCGCGAATGAGGATAGCGCGTAGTGCGATCAATCCGGCCTTCGTGTCGGCGCACCGATTTTCAACAGGACCCCTTGCTGCAACGGCATTCCTTTTTTGGCCTCTTCACAGGCGTCTGCTGAGGAAGGCGGCCGCGATCCTGACCAGCGCCAGCCTCGGCTGCTATGTGATGTCAAAGCCAGCGATTTCGATCGATCCCTGCGTTGTAGTAAACAGCCGCGTGAGGAGGGAAAACCGTGTCGCCTTACCTGCACCGTTAGGCCCCTACAGCGCGCAAACCCGCCTTGTGGGACGTGAATACTTACGTCTTCAAGCGCGTTTTTCACCAAAGGTGTAACTGACGTTTTGGACCGAAAGCCCTGTCACTTAATGGTTATTTCCAGTCGCTGTGTTTCCCCGGTGCTTCCCGGCACCTTCAGATGGTAACTGCCTGGCTTAAGCGCGACAAAGCCTATTTCCATCTCGCCTGCTTCGTCGAACTCAATGGAATCAAGTCCCAGAGGACGGATCTCCAGACCTTCGACGACGATTTCGTCGATCCAGATCGCGCGGAAGAATTCGGAGCCGGTGATCGCCAACTCCTGACTACCGTCACCGTGAATCTCGAATTCGTAATACGTGCCGGACTTCAATTCCCAAGGGGCATCAGCCAGAGGCACACCGGCAGACAGAGTAATTGGCGATAAGTCTTCTTTGTTTTTAGCTGAGAGAATGCCAGCCAGACCAAAGCCTTTGTCATCCTGGGCCAGCGCCAAACTGGGTAGCGCCACGGCCAGCACGGCAATTGAGCGGGCAAAATGCTTCATTTTCGGGTCTCCTGAAAGAGCTTAATTCGTCGGGCGGAAAGCTGCACCCCAAGGGAAGCGCCCGACCTTGATCGTTTTGATGGGTTCACGTTTGGCGACGTCAATAACGGTGACATCCCCGGACACGCCGTTTGTGGTGAACAAAAGCGACTTGTCCGCGTTGAATTCCATGTGCCAGACGCGGCGCCCGACCAGGATGTAATCTTCGACCTCGAAAGTTTCCGAGTTAACGGCAGCCACGTGGTTCGACGGACCCAGAGCAACAAAGGCGGTTTCATCCCCGTTCGATAATTCAAAGCCCACTGGCTGGACCCGATCAGGGTGGACACCATCCACCTTGAACTCGATCTTGGCCTTCTCGGCCTGTGTCGCCACATCAAAAACAGTGATTGTGCCGCCGATTTCAGAGCTGACCCAAAGCTCGGTTCCATCTTTGACGAATTCTGCGTGGCGAGGGCGTGAGTCGACCAGAGTGTTGGCGAACAACTCCTGTGTTTCGGTATCAATCCAATGAGCCATATTGGTGGTTTCGGACGTGGTGATGGCGATCTTTCCATCGGGTGAAACCGCCATTCCTTCAGGTTCGATGCCCACGTCAATCTGGGCAATCACGCTCCGCGACACCGTATCGACGACAGTTGTGATCGCGTCATCTTCGTTGGCTATGTACAGATGCTGATCATTGGGATGCAAAACGAACTGTTCAGGGTCTTCGCCCGACGGCAGATCATGAAGGATTTCTCCGGTTTCGGGGTCCATTACCTGCACCGAATCGCTGTCTGACGCACAGATGTAAAGAACGGAGTAGTCCTTGGAAAACGTGATCCCTCGTGGCCGTTCACCGGTTTCAAGGGTGCGGATCACTTCAAACGTTTCGATGTCGATCACACTAAGCGTGTCGTCTTTTTCGTTGCTTACCCAGATTTCATCTGCGGCTGCCGGAGCGCAAAATGCTGTTGCAGCCAAAAGGGTGGCTACCTTCATCTTCATTCCTCCTTAAAGGCCGTGCACTGGCTTTCGGGCTCATCAATGCCAAGCGTATCCAGTTCCGTTCGTTGATGCAGGAAACCGTCGAGCGGTGCGAGGGCCACGACAGCCCGTTCTGTCACCAAAGGGATTGGTTGGCGCAATTGGCCATTCCAGGCACGAAAGTTCATCGCCCGGCCCTTGAAACCCGCCAATTCAAATCTATCCGACAGAATGTATTCCCGCAGAACAGCAGGATCGCCAGATTGTGTTCGGGTCACAGCCTCGCCCAATGACCGAAACGCAGCCCATGCCGCGTAGTCGATTGACCTCATCGGTCGTCCTGTTTGATCGGCGAACCGGCTCTGCAACTGAACCGCCCCCCATTGCTCGACCACGGGCGACCACGTCACCGGTCGCAACCCTTCCGAACCTGCAACCGGTCTTGGTTCCCACGTGTTGAACGGTATGTAACGGGCAAAGTCGTTCAGTTCATCAGCTACCAGCAAGACATCGTAATCCCCGAAATCCTGAGTAAAAATTGGAACTTCCTGGGCCGCATTACGTCTCAGGTCAGCATCAAAACGCCAGGTCTTTTCTGCACGAAGTTCCAGTCCGAACTTGGTCAGCGACTGTCTGAAGGCGTCTGCAAAGGCCACGTCCGACAAGTGCTCTCCGGTGATCAGAACCAGATCGTCCCAGCGTCTTTTTACCAAAAACTGTGCCAGTGCGTCCGTGCGCATCGCGTCAGACGGCATAGTGTGCAGCAGGTTGGCGCGGCAGGTGGTATCTCTTAAGTCGCGATCAGGTGCAGACGCGTTGAACAAGATGGCTTCGGCAGCCTCCGGAAGGTCAGCCACAGCCAGTTGCGCCCGCGCCGGAGCGTCCAAAATCAAGAAGTCTGTCTGGGACAGGGCCTGGCGCGCTGCGGCCAGCCAATCACCGTCTTGAGGGACCGTCATAACTGTCAGTTCGTATTTGTGACCCAGAAACTTGGCCGTCGTCAGATTGTCTGTCAGTGCCAGTTCCGCACCTGCCGCACCAAGGTCTTCGGGTATTTGATCAAGGTTGGACAAAACCGGTGGACGCTCAACCTGGTGCTGCAGGTAAACAACAGACACGGCAACCTCAGCCGCGGTCACCATTGGTAACAAAACAAGAGTTGCAAAGACGCGAAAAAACATGGCCGTGTTTGCTCCTCCTCCGATGCTGTTCCACTAAAATGGGTCCTTGGGTGGCATGCCATTCGACCTTAGTCGCAAGCATTGGCTCATCTGCAACCAAGGTCGAATTTCATGGCGTTTGTCCCTGGGCTATGACCGGGGTAAGCATCAGAAGGAGGAGACGATGCGTCTTGTTTTTTTTAACACAGCGCTGGCTGCCCTGACCGCAGGCGGTATGGCGTTTGCGCACGGAGATGTCGCCCCGCAACCTGTGAATACAGATGCCTTACCGGATGTGGGTGAGGAATGGTTGATCGAAAACCCCTATCGCGATCAGGGTGAGGACGTTTGGCAAGCCGCCATCGAAATAGGCGATTCCGGATACAATCAAAACTGCGCGCGCTGCCATGGGTTGGGCGTGGTTTCCGGCGGTTTGGCACCTGATCTGCGCTACCTCGAGGCTGAAGAATACGGCGACGAATGGTATATGGAGCGGTTCCGCGAAGGGTATACTCAGAACGGGATAACTAAGATGCCGGCCTTCGGAGAGTTATTGGGGCAAAAGGCCGCCTGGGCCATTCGCACCTATATCGAAACGCGACCCGATGACGGCGCGCTGGACGATCATAGTGACCGCCTGAAGGAAATCCGCGACCTGCTGGCCTCTATGGCCGATGGCGGTGAAGGCGATGCCGCTGCCCTTCAGTCTGAGCTCAACGAGATTGCAAGCACCATAGAAACAGGATCGGGTGCCCCTGTGGCTGACAGCGTGGCCTTCCGTGCCGCTGTTCTGATCTCGGGCGACAGTCCTGATTTCGCGGAAGCAGCAGAACAACTGACAATTGGATTGTCTGCCGCGCAATAGGGCGGCAGACTGAGGCACATGATCGGACGCTCACTTTTTCTCTCCCTGTTGGCTGCCACCCTTTCAACCGGGATGGCTATGGCCAGATGCGAGGATCATGTGCCTCAACCTAAACCACAAAACGCCAGCCGGGATATCGTTGGCGCCGATCTCGATACCATTGTCGAGCGTGGCTATATCGAATTCGCCGCCTATGACGATTTCCCACCATGGTCCTATGAGAAGGACGGCAGGATACAGGGCGTGGACATCGACATAGGCAGGTTGATTGCCGAGGAGCTGGATGTTGAAGCGCGTTTCAATCTGGTGGCTGCCGGAGATAACCTTGAGGCCGACCTACGCAACTGGATCTGGAAGGGACCCCTGATCAACGGGCGGGTCGCAAATGTGATGTTGCACGTTCCGTATGACAGCGAATTCGCCTGCCGGGTCGAACAGGTGGTTTTCACCGGGCAATACCATGACGAGGAAATCGCCATCGCATATAGCCGCGATGCCTATCCAGACGACCCGCCAGTTCCTGCGTATTTCCGGTTCGACACCGTCGCAGTAGAGAATGATTCGATTGCTGATTTCTATTTGTCGGCATTTCCTGGCGGTCAATTGGCCCAAAACTTGCACAGATATCCTACCGCTGCTGAGGCAATGCAGGCGCTTGCCGTCGGCGAGACAATGGCGGCCATGGGACCACGTGCCCAACTTGAAGCCGGACTGACCCCGGCGCTGGACATCCATGCCCCACCCCTGCCCGGCTTCGCAGTCAGCTCATGGACCAGCGGTGTGGCAGTTCATTTCGCTTACCGCGGTCTCAGCTATGCTGTTGATGATGCCATCAATGCAGCGTTGCAGGACGGGCGCATCGCCGAAATCTTCGAACGTCATGGTCTTACGCATTTGCCCCCGGCGCTGCGGTGACTACACCCAAGGTCTTATAGGCATGGCGGTGAACACCGCGTAGCGTAACAAAAATTACTGGGAGAAGTGAAATGGAACTTAGTGACAGCCGCGTCATCGCCGCGCCGCGATCCAAGGTCTGGGACTCGCTTTTGTCGGCAGAGGTTCTGAAAGAATGCGTGCCGGGATGTCAGGAGATGACAGGCTCGGTCGAAGACGGGTTCGAGGCCACCGTCGTGCAAAAAGTAGGCCCGGTCAAAGCGACGTTCAAAGGCTCTGTGACCCTTTCTGATCTCGTGGCGCTTGAAAGCGTGAAGTTATCGGGTGAAGGTAAGGGAGGAGCCGCCGGATTTGCCAAGGGCGCGGCCGACGTCACGTTGTCGGATGTCCCGGAAGGTACGCTGCTGACCTACAAGGTTGATGCGCGCGTCGGCGGTAAACTGGCTCAGTTGGGGGGGCGAGTCATTGATGGGGTTGCCAGAAAAATGGCCGACCAGTTCTTTGAGAACTTCCAGAATGCGGTCGAACCTCAGGATGCACCCGAGCCCGAACCCTCGGACGAGGAAGAGGCCGGGGAAGAAAAGAAAGGTTGGTTCAAGCGCGTGTTAGGCGGTTGAACCTTTGGAATTCAGGGAGGAGAAAGTCATGAAGATTTCCATGACCGTGAACGGCAAAGCTGTGAGCGGAGAAGTCGAAGGCCGGACATTGCTGTCCGGTTTTCTGCGCGATCATCTGTCTTTGACGGGGACGCATGTAGGGTGCGACACCGCGCAGTGTGGCGCATGCGTGGTACATGTGAATGGCGAGGCGGTGAAGTCGTGCAACATGCTGGCTGCTGAAGCAGATGGCGCTGATGTCGGAACTATTGAAGGTCAGGCATCGCCGGATGGTTCGCTGAACGTTATCCAACAGGCCTTTCAGGATCACCACGGCCTTCAGTGCGGATTCTGCACGCCGGGCATGGTGATGAGTGCGGCAGCGCTGCTGAAAGAGAACCCACGCCCGACCGAGGCCGAAATCCGGAAGTATCTGGAAGGCAATCTGTGCCGCTGCACAGGGTACCATAACATCGTCAAAGCAATCATGGCCGCATCCGGTCAGGACGTTGGCAGCATAGCTGCAGAATGATGCCGCTGCGGGCGTGATCGTTACGCCCGTGGGATGAGTAAGGGATGCTACAGCATCCGTTTATGGGAGGAGAACAAGCAATGCCCAAAGACAGTGGCATCGGAGCCAGTTCCAAGCGGCGTGAAGACGTACGCTTTCTGACCGGAGCAGGCAATTACACCGACGACATCAACGTACATGGCCAGGCCTATGTACATTTTCTGCGGTCCGACATCGCACATGGCCGTATCAAATCCCTGGATACATCGGCAGCCGAAGGGATGCCGGGCGTGGTCAAGGTTTTTACCGGCAAGGATTTTGAAGGCGTGGGCGGGATGCCCTGCGGCTGGGAAGTGACCGACAAGCACGGCGCGCCGATGCAGGAGCCGCCTCACCCCATTCTGGCGCAGGGCAAAGTACGCCATGTGGGTGATCCCATTGCTGCCGTTGTGGCCGACAGTCTGGAACAGGCACGCGACGCGGCTGAGGCAATCGATGTGGACATCGAAGAGCTTCCTGCCGTGATCGACATGAAAGCCGCCGCGCAAGAGGGTGCGACGCTGGTCCATGATGATCTGACGAACAACGTCTGCTATGACTGGCAGCTGGGTGAAGCGGACGACGCCAAGGTGAATGAGGTGTTTGCCAACGCGGCCCACGTCACCACTCTGGATCTGGTGAACAACCGGTTGGTTGCCAACCCGATGGAACCGCGCGTCGCTGTAGGCGAATACAAGCGTGGCACGGATGAATATACGCTGTTCACCACGTCGCAGAACCCGCATGTGATCCGCCTGCTGATGTGCGCCTTTGTTCTGGGCCTACCCGAGCACAAGGTGCGTGTAGTGGCCCCGGATGTGGGCGGTGGCTTTGGCACCAAGATCTTCCACTATGCGGAAGAGGCATTCTGCACCTTCGCTGCCAAGGCCTGCAATCGCCCGGTCAAATGGACATCGAGCCGGTCCGAGGCGTTCATGTCCGATGCCCATGGCCGTGACCATGTCAGCAAGATCGAGCTGGCACTGGATGCCGACAACAATTTCGTCGGGCTGCGCACCAACACATACGCCAATCTGGGTGCATACCTGTCGACATTCTCCAGTTCGGTTCCGACCTGGCTGCACGGCACGCTGATGGCAGGAAACTACAAGACGCCGGTCATTCAGGTGAACGTGAAGGCGATGTTTACCAACACGGTGCCGGTGGACGCCTATCGCGGTGCAGGCCGCCCCGAGGCGACGTACCAGCTGGAGCGAGTGGTCGATAAAGCCGCACGCGAACTGGGTGTCGATCCGATCGCTCTGCGCCGGCAGAACTTCATCACTCAGTTCCCCTACGACACGCCGGTAGCGCTGACCTACGACACCGGGGATTACAACGGAACGATGGACAAGCTTGAGGCCGCCGCCGATCTGGCAGGTTTTGCAGCGCGACGGGCGCAAAGCGAAGCCAAGGGCAAGCTTCGGGGACTGGGCATCAACTGCTATATCGAGGCTTGCGGCATTGCGCCGTCGAACATCGTCGGCATGCTGGGGGCCCGTGCGGGTCTTTATGATGCCGCGACCGTTCGGGTGAACGCCACCGGTTCGATCAGCGTCATGGTCGGCGCGCACAGCCACGGTCAGGGCCATGAGACGGCCTTCCCGCAGGTTGTGGCAGACATGATCGGCATCGACGAATCGATGGTCGAGATCGTGCATGGCGATACGTCCAAGATTCCGTTTGGCATGGGCACCTATGGCTCGCGTTCGCTCGCGGTTTGTGGTTCGGCGATGGTCAAGGCGACCGAAAAGGTGATCGACAAGGCCAAAAAGATCGCCGCCCACCTGCTGGAAGCGTCCGAGGCAGATATCGAGCTGAAGGACGGTCAGTTCAGCGTTGCGGGTACTGATAAATCAGTGGCCTGGGGTGATGTGACTCTGACAGCTTATGTCCCGCACAACTATCCGCTGGAGGTAGAGCCCGGGTTGGAAGAAACTGCTTTCTATGACCCGGCCAACTTTACCTTCCCATCCGGGGCATATGCCTGCGAAGTCGAGGTTGATCCCGAGACCGGCAAGGTCAGCATCGAAGCCTTCACAGCCGCAGATGACTTCGGCAACATCGTTAACCCGATGATCGTGGATGGTCAGGTGCACGGTGGTATCGGTCAGGGTATCGGTCAGGCGCTTCTGGAAAACTGCGCCTACGATGAAAACGGTCAGCTTCTTAGCGCATCCTTCATGGACTACGCGATGCCGCGTGCGGATGACGTGCCATTCTACGGTGTCGATCATTCCAGCCAGACACCCTGTACGCACAACCCATTGGGCGTGAAGGGCTGCGGCGAAGCCGGCGCGATTGGCTCGCCACCTGCAGTGGTGAACGCGGTTCTTGATGCGCTGAACTCGGGGGGCAAGGCGGTGGACCACATCGACATGCCGGTAAGCCCGTCGCGCGTCTGGGCGGCGATGAACAGCTAAGAGGAGAGGGCGGACCGGGGGCCAGACCCCGGACCCCCGAGATATTTTTAGCCAGATGAAGGGCGGATCCGCGCCTTTCGGAAAGGAAAAACGAAATGTACAGTTTCGAGTTTGAGAAACCCTCGACCATTGCTGATGCGGTTGCCGCACTGACGGCCGAAGATGCGCAGGCGTTGGGAGGCGGACAGACGCTGATCCCCACGTTGAAGCAACGGTTGGCGGCCCCCTCCAAGTTGGTGTCGATGAGCGGAATTCCCGAGATGCAAGGCGTTTGCGTCGAGGATGATGGATCGGTGTCGATCGGTGGGGCGACATCGCACGCCGTGGTGGCCCGCGAGGCTGCAGGAATGCATCCTGCGCTTGCCGCGCTGGCCGGTCAGATCGGCGATCCGGCGGTGCGCAATCGCGGGACCATTGGCGGTTCGGTTGCCAACAATGACCCTGCGGCCTGTTATCCTGCAGGCGTGTTGGGATCAGGGGCAACTGTTGTGACCAATACACGCCAGATCGCAGCCGATGACTATTTCCAGGGAATGTTCACGACCGCGCTGGATGAAGGAGAGATCATCACGTCGATCCGTTTCCCGGTACCGCAAGCGGCGAGCTATCAAAAGTTCCTGCAGCCGGCGTCGCGTTTTGCGCTTGTCGGGGTCTACCTGGCCCGCTTCGCAGACGGAGTACGCGTCGCTGTAACCGGCGCGAGCGAGGACGGAGTTTTCCGGTGGTCCGAGGCTGAACAGGCGCTGAACAAAGAATTTCGCCCTGATGCCCTTATGGACCTGCGCGTGAACCCGGCAAACATGATTGCGGATCTGCATGGGAGCAAAGAATACCGAGCACATCTCGTTTCGGTCATGACCAAACGCGCGGTTGCAGACTGCCTATAATCCACTCTCAAAGAACTCGAAAAGCCTCGGTGTGATCCGGGGCTTTTTATCCTTGCAGCGTGACCACTTTTCCACTGGGGCGAACACAGATCGCGATGTAATCGCCGGCTGCTCGCGCGAGGGTCGCTGCAATTTCTGACTCTGAGGCGTAACAGAATGCTGTTGAAAGCGCATCTGCTGCCGCAGCATCCGGCGCCTGGATACTGACCGTTGACCAAAGCGGTGCGTATTCGCCCATCGGGTCGATGATGTGAGCGCCGCCAGACCGCAGGCGCATGACGCCGGGACTGGACGTAGCGATGGCGCGGTCTTTCAAATGCGTTACTTCGACAAGTCCGTGCACTGGATCCGAGACGCCCAGCAGCCACTGACGACCACTTGCATAATACTCTCCGATATTGACCAGGACCTTTTCCCACCCGGCCTTGCGCAAGGCGTGTACGATCAGATCGGTGGCGAAACCTTGAGCGATTCCATTCAGGGTAAGCGCTTGACCTTGACCCAGCTGCACTCGGTTCTTGGATAGACGTACGCGATCCCATCCAATCAGCGCTCGAGCGTATTGAACTTCTTTCACTGAAGTCGCTTGCCAAAGTGGCTGAACCGTCGGATCAAAGCGACCATTCGTGAGGTCGTAAGCCGCATTGCACGCTTGCAAGAGAGACACGAAAGCGGGATCGGGGCTTTTGAGATGCCCTGCTCGGTTGAGTTCAGATAGGGCGGAGTCCGGGCGGTACAGGCTGAACAACGTTTCGCATTTTTCCAAAATGGATCGCAGACTGGCAATGGCATGTTTTGCCTCCACAGGGTCGGCATCCAGTGTCAGACCGATATCGGCCCCCATGGCGTAGCCCCGCCAACGGGTAGGCAGCGCATGAGATGGAGATGCCAATGCAGCAGCAGAAATGGCCAGAAAGCGCCGGCGATTGATCATTCGGCAGCGACCTCTCTTGTGCGACGACGAGCCGCGACGATCAGAGGAACACAGCGGTTGCGGTCATCGTGTATGGCGACGCAGTCGAGACACTGAAAACACTCATCATACTGGATTTGACCGGTTTGCTTGATCGCGCCATATTTACATTTGACCTTGCACAGCTGACAGGGTGACCCGCATTCGGCACGGCGCTCGATCCAGTCGCGGCCGCGAAGCAATCCGCCTAGCGCAAGGAACGCGCCCAAAGGGCAGACATAGCGGCAAAAGCCCTTGAACAAAACCATACTCAATACCAGCCAGAAGGCGGCGTAGGCGACGTAATACCATTCCCGGACAAAGAATGTCGTGATTGCCGTTTTGAATGGCTCAACCTCTGCCGCTTTGTCGACCTGATCAGGCGCAGCAAGCACAACCACCAGCAACGCCATCAGAACCGCGTATTTTAGCCACTTCAAACGGTTGTCCCATTTTGGCGTCGGTTCGATTTGACGTATGCGCAGAGCTTTGCCGAGATGATGCGCGAATTCCTGAAGAGCGCCGAAAGGGCAGAGCCACCCGCAAAACAATCCCCTGCCCCATACGATCAGACCTGCAAGTGTCACCATCCAGATCAGCAACGAGAACGGATCATAGAGCAGGAAGGTAAAACTACCGCCGTCCAGGGTAGTGCGCAAAGCTCCTAAAACCGTGACGATCGACAATTGCCCCTGGCCCCACCAACCAACGAAGACCGTGACAAAGGCCAGAACAGCAAGACGTATGGGAGTAAACAGTGGCTGGGCGGCCAAAGCATTCATTCGCAGTGCCAAACCGGCCAACAGAACAGTCAGAAACAGGCTCAGAATGATCAGATCGGATTGGCGATTTCGCAGCGCTTCAAGCCAGGGCGGTGCCGGTGCAATCTGCTCTGGTCGATCAAAGAACCTCTCAGGAGTGACGTGTGCAACCTCCAAAGTGACAGAACCAGTTTCAGGCTGGAACATGCCATGTTCGCGAACCGAAAGAACCTTTAGCACCCATTCCCGGGAAGGGTCGAAGCCCAAGCGCCGGTCAGTGCGCAAGATCATGGCGACACCATCGGGTATGTCGTCGGCCAACTCGACCAACAGATCGGCGTCCCGTAGAGCGACAGGCAAACCGCCCTGTTCTGCCGAAATCCAGTCGGGTGATGTATTGCGGACGAAATCTTCGCTGACCAAACCATGGCGTGCTGTTTCGATCACAAGGATCGGTTCGTCATTGTCCGAAATTTCCATGAAGCGCTGTAACTCTTCATAGCTGTCTTGGGACAAGACAGCGCGAGCGATGGACTTCGGACCCACATCTACAACCCAGAGGTCCAGATAAGGGTCGTCGGGGTTGTCCTGCGCCTCGGGATCGTCATCTTCCCACAGGGTGCCATCGAACAGAGCGTCAACTTCCGCATTGGTGTAAACCTTGCGTGTCGCGATGCCTTGACCGACCAGATCCTGCCAGTTGAGTTCCTCTTCATAATCTGGATTCGGAAATGCAGGCGGTGCGCTTGCCAATCCCTGCATTTTCTCGCGCGCGACGGCCAAAGCCGCGCCCATGACGGTTTCATGCGCGATCCGCACACTTGCTGTCGCCTTTGTAACCCCGTCCAAATAAACCAATGAGGATCCGCGTGCTGCATCGCCGTACGGGTTTCCGACAACGATCGAATCCGATATCGAAAGGCCCCCATATTGTTCGAAAAATTTATGGAACGGGGCCTCTCCCAGCCCTGAGACAAATATCGGCTCGTTATGTTCGATCAACTGCACGTCCAGAAAACGCCCTTCAAGATCCAGCACGATCAGAATATTGATCGGCGCGCCGGAAAAACCGGGTAGCGGTACTAAAGGTTCCGATTCAAAGACGTATCCCGCTTCGGCCCCACCGGAGTTCAGCAGGCTGTAGACGCCGTTTTCGTTCAACGCCTCTCCCAAGGAGAACGGCGCACGGATGTAGGGCTCCATATCTTCACGCGACAATGGTTCGGCCAAAACCGCCAGGCTGCTGAACAGCAGCATCAGACTTCCCAGGAGCACGCGCATGGTCGAAAGACTAACTTTCCGTCCCGCAATGGGACATTCGACGAAAGTCCTAAGTGCCTGCGCGGCCACCCTCGGGCAGCCCTGCGTTCAATGCTGGTCGTTAAAGCGATTGGTTACCGCAGCCCTGCCAAAGTTGCGAGCACAAGGAACCCGACTTCAGCAGGTGTTTCCGGCCCCGGTCGGCAAAAAAGTCACCACGGCACCAAGAGCTAACAAAAGCTCCGGATATGCAGCTGTCCGATGAAGAGCTGAACTTGGTTCACAGCTCAGTCCAGCACATCTTCGACCTAGGGGTGATATTGGGTTTTTCACTTAAAAGGCTACGCTCTGCCAAAAAAGAACAGGCCGCCCGGTTAGGACGGCCTGACCCGGTTTTTTCTTAAGCCTATGCTTACTCGGCTGCCTGCGTGCTGCTGGCAGAGTGCTTGTCACGCTGACTGTCGCGGAACAGCGCTTTGGCCAGCGATACGCACATCAGGCCCATCACCATTGTGAACGGAAGCGCACCGATGATCATGGCATTGCGCAGCGCGTCCATCGGGTTGTTTTCACCCGCCGCCAGGATCAGCGCGCCGATCACTGCCGTCAGGATCACACCCCAGATGATGCGGTGCTTGACACCGGTTTCCTGGCTACCACCCGACATGATGGTGTTCATGACCAGAATGCCCGAGTCCGCCGACGTCACCAGGAAGGTCATGATCAGGATCACGCACATGACGTTCAGCATGGACAGCAGCCCACCGTCGATCATGTAGGACAGGGTTACGAACAGCTTGTTGGTGTTCGATGCACCGATGATCGCACCTTCCGCGGCGCCTGCCAGTTCCAGATCGATCGCAGTGCCGCCCAGAACGGTCATCCAGGCAAAGCACACCAGCGCCGGTGCGAACACGCAGCCCAGGATGAACTCGCGAACGCTGCGACCCTTGGAGATGCGCGCCAGAAACAGACCCACGAAGGGCGAGAATGCGATCCACCATGCCCAGTAGAAGGTGGTCCAGCCTGCCTGCCAGCCAAACTGACGTCCTTGCTCACCCGCAGCATATGCCGCGGCCAAGGTTGCTTCGTCCAACTCGGCTGCCGCACCTTCCAGACCGCTTTTGAAGCCATCAAAACTGCCCCATGCGTTGGTCGCGCCCCCCATCAGGTCTGCGGCGTGTGCTTGCGCTTCAGCCGGCAGGGCCGCTGCGAATGCTTCGGCCGACAGCGGGCCATAGGCATTAAAGCTGAGCGACAGGAACTGCAGGATATAATCGACCATCGCAGTTCCGTAGGTGGTCAAGGCAAAGACAAACGAACCGAAGACCACGAAAGTGCCCAGCAAGATGATCGACAGCACCAAGTTCAGGTTCGACAGGTACTTAACACCACGGCCGACACCGGAAACAGCCGAAATGATCGACAGGCACATGATGACCACCAAACCTGAGATCAGACCAACCTTGCTGGGGGTCGGCACAGCTCCGCCCAGATCCATGATCCACTGCATACCAGTGATGGCATAGAGGCCGTCGATGAACTGGCTGACGCCAAAACCGATGGTTACGGACACGCCGAGGATCGTTGCAACAACGCCTAAAACGTCGACCACATGGCCGAAAAAGCCGTTGACGAAGCGACCAAACAGCGGAGTCAACGCCGAGCGGATCGTCAGAGGCATGTCGCGTGTATAAGCGTAGTAGGCCAGCGACAGACCAGTCACCACGTAGATTGCCCAGGCGTGGAAGCCATAATGCAGGAAAGTGAAACGGTAGGCCGATTGCAGTGCTTCGGGCGTGTTACCTTCGACATCACCAGAAACGACAACCGGATTCGAGCCCCAAAGACCCAGCGGTTCTGCTGTCGCAAAGACCATGAGACCGACACCCAGACCGGCACCGAACATCATAGAAAACCATGAGAAGTTGGAAAACTCAGGCTTTTCCCCTGGCGTTCCCATGACCCGACGACCCGTGGAAGGAATGATCGCAACAACGGCAAGGAAAAGGAAGAAGAACCCGACAATGATGATGTAGAAGCTGTTGAAGACTTCAAGCAACTGGCTGTTCAGGCTTCCCAGTGTGCTGTTTGCATTCGCAGGGAAAACCAGGGCCCAAAGGACCAGCCCGACCATGATGGCCTTACTGATCAGGGCAATTGGGACGCTGTAGTTTTCATAGAATCCGGAATTAGCCGTTTCTATTTCAACGTCCGTGAAAGGTTCAGGTATCGACATATCGCGCGTTCCTCCTTGAGTGTCGTTTTTTGTTCTTTAGAAAATAGTGCTGGAAGACACCGCGCTGCACGGTGTGGACCATCATGCACGATGCACAAACTGATGATGAGTTGTGTTCAGCCCAGGTGTGGGCTTGCAGTAAAAACGCGTGCTCCCATTACGTTCCTTACTGCAGATCTCCTCCCGATTAATCGCTACCAGCCGACTTCCCTGGTCCTAGTGATAAGTCAGCATGTCTTTAAACATGATCGCAGCGTCGTAAGTGGTTATTGGGCTTCCAACTTCGAAACACCTATAGCATGGGTTAAGTGTTCTAATTTGAAAATCCGACACTTCGATTACGTGAAACGACTATAAAACTCACTCGTTTTCGATGTTAGCGAGAACAGTGCGATGCTATGAATTGCGGTGGTTATCATACTGTCTATAGCTTCAGGACCAGTTTCTCGGACTTGGCCCGCGATACACAGGTGCACAGGAACTCGTGGCTTTCCTGTTCTTGCGGTGTGAGTATTCCGTCGCGGTGGTCGACCTTTCCTGACACCACGTCAACAATGCAGGACCCGCACAACCCTTCGGAACAGCCGAAATCGACCTGCACGCCGTTGTTTTGCAATACTTCGAGAATGGTCTCCTCTTTGCCGACCGGGTAGATCGCGCCGGTTGACTGAATTTCGACCTGGAATTCGGCGTTTGTGTCGTGCTCGATATCAGATGCGGCTGCAAATCGTTCAAAATGGATTGCACCGCCGCGCAAGGATGCACTTGCTTCAAGAACAGCATTCAGCATCGGTTCAGGTCCGCAGGTATATACATCCGCACCCATTGGCATCGATTGCATGACCGATGCCAAATCAAACTGACCGTCGGTGTCATCGCAGTGCAAATGATACCATTCATCCAATCCAAACGTTCGGAACTGCGCATCCATCGCGGCATATTCCCTTGACCGTACCAGGTAATAGACCCGAAAATCCTGCCCTCGGTTCATCAATTCCCGCGCCATTGCCACCAGCGGCGTCGCCCCAATGCCGCCTGCAATCAACGTGACGTGCCGATCATGGCTTTCGAGTTTGAAGTGATTTCGCGGCCCGCCGATTTCGACCATCGACCCATCTTGCAACGCGTGCATCGCCACCGAGCCGCCACGCCCTGCGTCGTCACGTTTGACGGCGACATTGATCAAGCGACCGTCTTGGCTCCAGCTCCACAGTGAATACTGCCGCACCAGATCGTCGGCCAGATGAACATCGACATGTGCCCCGGGTTGAAGGCCCGTGAAGCGGCCGTTTTTGACCTCAAAGCAAAAATCGGACGTGTCCGGGCTCAGCTGTGTTTTGCGCACGAGGCGAGCAACTTGTGTATCCATCACACGTCCTGTTCGTTCTTGATCGAATTCGATCCTGTACCAGACGGCAAACAGCAGGAAAAAACATAGATTTCAATTGCAAATTTTCTCACATTCGGATGAATGGAACTCACCTCTATCCCTTGAGTAACGCAGCAGCCATGTCACGACGCCACTACAATCTTCCTCCGCTCACGACATTGTCGGCCTTTGAGGCCGCTGCCCGGCATCTCAGCTTCAAAGAAGCTGCAGGTGAACTGTCCGTTACGCCGGGTGCTGTCAGCCACCAGATAAAAGCGCTGGAAGGCGAATTGGGTTCAGCGTTGTTTGTCAGAAAGCACCGGGGCGTGGAACTGACCGAGGATGGTCAGGACCTGTTCGAAGTTCTCGGTTCGTCGTTCCGGCAGGTATCGAAGGTGCTTGAAAAGATACGAAGCGGTGATTCAGAGAATCCGGTGACGGTCGGGTCCACTACCGCTGTGGCGGCATTGTGGCTTTCTCCTTCGGTCATCCGGTTCTGGCAGGACTATCCGTACGTCAAAGTGAACCAGATGGCGCAGGACAAGCCATTCTCGGACAGACCGGATATCGACTTTTTCATCCGCTACGGCCGTGACGTGAACTCGCAGCTGAACCATACCAAACTGTACCGTGATACTTTGACGCCAGTCTGTAGCCCCGAGATGGCCTTGGAACTGAAGGGGGCAAGCCTGGAAGATCTGGTCGAGCGTCGCCTGATCCACCTTGAAACGCAGGACAACACCTGGACCACCTGGCCATCTTGGTTTCACGACGTTGGATACACCGGAGTTGTACCGGTGCAGTCGCGCGTGAACAGCTATGCGTTGGCGTTGCAGTTGGCCCGCAAAGGGGCTGGACTTGCATTGGGGTGGAAACGCTTGATCCAACCCATGTTGACCTCGGGAAAACTTGTTGCGCTGGAAGAATTCAGCATACCCGCCCCGAACAATTTTTATCTCGTCGGTCGCCCGGACGACCAACTGACAGAAGGTGCCCTGGCCTTGAAAAACTGGTTGCTGGATGAATTGTCCGGGAGTTCGGTTTAGTTTGCCTCAATCGGTCATTAGGTTTTTTGATATTGAATGAAGCTGGCTCGACCGGCCAATGGGGTAACGTTTAACGCATTCCGAATTACTCAGGAGCAACCGATGAACAAGCATTCAAGGCTTTCGTCTGTTCTGACCCCGGTAAACACCGCCAAGGGTCTGCCGAACGAGCATTATGTCGATCCCGCTGTCTTCGCCGAGGAACGGGATGCGGTCCTGTTTGCGAACTGGTCTGGCATCGGTTTCGGCAAGGACATTCCCGAAGCGGGTGATGCCTATCCGATCGACTTTCTTGGCACGCCGCTTCTGATGGTGCGCGACCGTGACGGACAGATAGGTGTTTTCCAGAACACCTGTCGTCATCGCGGAATGATTTTGGTCGACAAGCCGCAGAAAATCCGTGGCGCGATCCGTTGCCCCTATCACAGCTGGTGCTATGGCCTGAATGGCGAGTTGCGCACTGCGCCGCATGTCGGCGGCCCCGGACGGAACACGCATGAAGATCTGGACTTCGCCGAACTGGGCCTGATCCGCATTCGTTCTTATGTCTGGCGTGACGTTATCTTCGTCAATGTGGATGGCAAAGCCCCGGAATTCGAAGAGGTCCATGGCGAGTTGATGGAACGCTGGAAAGATTTCGATCAGCCGATGTATCATGGCGGTGCCGGCGCGTCTGTCCGGCTGGAGCTGGAGTCGAACTGGAAACTGGCGGTCGAGAACTTCTGCGAAAGCTATCACTTGCCTTGGGTTCACCCGGGTCTTAACAGCTATTCGCGCCTAGAAGACCACTACAACATCAATGAACTGGGCAAGTATTCGGGTCAGGGCACTTATGTTTATCGTCAGTTCGAAGGTCAGAACGGCGAGAAACTGGATGACTTCCAGAATCTGAGCGAACAGTGGCACGAAGGTGCGGAATACATCGTCGTGTACCCAAACACCCTGCTGGGTGTTCAGCGCGACCATGGCTTTGCCTTCATCATCGATCCGATCACCCATGAGAGGTCGAATGAGAGGATTGAGCTGTACTACACCAAAAAACCGGAAGACGCACCCGAGCACGAAGCGTTGCGCGCAAAGAACGCGCAGCTTTGGAAAACCGTTTTCGAAGAGGATGTGTTCGTGGTTGAGGGCATGCAGAAGGGCCGTCATGGTGTCAAATTCGACGGCGGCCGCTTCTCGCCTGCGATGGATGGTCCAACGCATTGTTTTCACCACTGGGTGGCAACACAGATCGAACAGGCCCGCGAAGAGGCATAGGCGACTTTCTACAGTACAGTCTGGCCCGATCCCAGGTGGTGGCGCACATGCCGAGGGCGGGTCAGATCTCTAACAGCAAGTGTTTGCTGGCGAACTCTCGACCCTGTTTGGTGGCGTTGGAAAATCCGGTTTCAGGCGCGAGAAAGGACTGAAAGCGTTGTATAAATACATGCGCACCAAAAACATCGCGATATCGCTGAAAGGCTGACCTTGGATCTTCAAGAACTCGATGACCAACTGCTGCAGGCCCATGCGGATAGCGATCTGCCGGCGCTGATCCGACTGTACCACGAAGCGGCCAGCCAGGCCGAACAACGTCGGGATCATGACGCGGCCTGTTTCTATCTGACACATGCGTTCGTATTTGCACTGGAATACGGATCCCCCGAAGCGGATGAACTGAACCGCAAACTATACGAACGCGGTCGCGCCCATCGTTTGGCGTTCTGATGAAACCGGTATAACTGGGTTATTGCGGTGGCAAAGAGACAAAGCATGACTCATTTCACATTTCTATGCCTTGAAGACTTCCCGGTTGCTGCCCTGTCCATGGCCATCGACCCGTTACGCGTGGCCAATGAGATCAGCCGCAGGGATGGTCTTGGCTGGACCGTCGTATCAGAAGATGGGCAACCGGTCATGTCCAGCTCACGCCTCAGCTTCAATCCCGACAAGGCATTGTCCGAGGTGGATGAGACAGATGTGGTATTGGTCTTTGCCGGGGCGTCAACCCGGTTCAGGGATCGCAAGGCGTCAGGCGGAGCGCTGCGACGGCTTTTGTCCCATGGCGTGCGGATCGGTTCCGTCAGCGGTTCACTTTTTGCGCTGGCGGAAGAGAGGTTCTTCGATGGTTACAGCTGTAGCGCGCATTTCTGCTATACCGCTGCTTTGAAAGAACAATTTGACAGAGTGACCCTGTGTGACACGCTCTATACCATAGATCGCAACCGAATGTCGTTTGCCGGAACTTCGGCGGTGTTTGAATTTATGCTGGGCGTAATTTCGGATGAGGTATCCGATGCGGTTGCCGTCGAAACGGCCTGCTGGTTTCAATACGCGACTTTGCGTGATGCAGGTACTTTGCAGGTTCTGCCGGGGTATAGCAAAGATCAAACCCGGAATGGCCTGCCACGCCCGGTTCGGCGGGCCATCGAGTTGTTTGCAAACAATATCGAAAACAAGATCTCAATCGAGCAGGTCTCGAAACTCGTTGGTATGTCCATGCGGCAATTGGAACGGCATTTCAAAAAAGAAACCGGAATCAGCCCCGGTGGGTATTATCGCAGATTGCGGCTGGATGCGGCGCGGCAGAAGCTGCTTTATACCGACCAGTCCCTGCAGGAAATCGCGCTGTCGGTCGGGTATGACAGCGCCAGTTCGTTCTCAAGCAATTACCGGCGGGAATTCGGCCTGCCTCCAACACAAGAGCGCAAGGAAAGAAGCCGCGGTGCAAGACACGCGGCCTTGTCCTTCGGTCAACGTCCGTCAAAGGGCTTTGACCACCTCGGTCAGCATTTGGTGAACTGAAATCGCGTAGCTGCGTGGCGCGTAGATCGAGAAATCCGTTCCTGCCTCATTACAGCGCAACAGGCATCCCACATGATGGATTGCAGTGCGGTTGAAGGCTCCGGCCTGCATCTGCTCGACATCCAGAACCGTCAAGCGTTGCAGTAGGTCGATGGCACCCTGCCCGGTCATATCGATGCGTGTAAACACGTCCGACTGATCGGTCACGGACGCTATGCCAGCGAACTCGACCGCCATCCTCCGGGCCAGCTCCAATGGGCCTGTGTATGTTTCTTCGCACAGGTACTGATCCGGGCCCAACCAGTGCAGACTGCTGGTTTCGCCCTGTTCCCATTGCCCCGCGTCAGGCGCCGGGACTCCACAAACGGTTTGAAGCCTGGCCTTCACAGCCTCTTCTTGTCCCAGTCTTGCCGAAACGGATGCCAGTGCCACATCCTCTCGTTCCTGAAAGGTCAGAGGTCCGACCACGTCCCGTTTTGGTTCGGTGCCGCCAATGGCGGTCTTGGCAACAAAATCACGCACGGAGCCGTTCTCCTTCGGGGTCAACGAAATGCGCGCTGACAAGCGTCGCTTTGATGTTGGTGTCATCCACCGGGCTGACAATCTGCACGGTGTCGCCCAATCGCTGCGCCCCGCGTTTTACAAAGGCCAGGCCGATGCTGCTGGACAGGTGCGGCGAATAGGCAGCCGAAGTGACATAGCCCAAATCATTTTCCGGCAGGTGTGGCGCACCGTCGTCAAACACATGGCCGCCTGCCAGCACGGTATCGGCGTTTCTGACCGGCTGGATGCCGACCAAAGCCAGACCATCCGGGTCTGAAAGAGCCTCTCGCCCGCTGAGGGTCGCACCGATACTGTCCTTCTTGGTTGAGACCATGCGCCCCATGCCTAGATTGTGGGCGCTGGTGGTTCCGTTCAGTTCGTTTCCGGTGGCGTGCCCCTTTTCAATCCGCAGAACGCCAAGCGCTTCGGTGCCATACGGGGTTACGCCCAAGGGTTCTCCAAGCGCCATCAAATGTCGTATCAGCGCGTCACCGTACCGGGTTGGCACAGCCAGTTCATAGGCCAGTTCGCCCGAGAACGAGATGCGGAACAACCGCGCCGGGATACCCCCGGCAATGGTCACCTCTCGACACGCCATGAACGAGAAGCCTTCGTTGCTGACGTCAATACCATCATCGACAACCTTGTGCACCAACTCGCGTGATTTCGGGCCCGCTATGGCAAATTGCGCCCAAGCGTCGGTGGTCGAGATCATCTGCACATCCAAGTCCGGGAACAGACATTGATGCACGAATTCCATGTGGCGATAGACGGCCACAGCGTTGGCGGTTGTCGTAGTGACCACAAAGTGATCCTCGGCCAGGCGGGCGGCGGTGCCGTCATCCATGGCTATGCCGTCTTCGCGCAGCATCAGGCCATAGCGGGTTTTGCCCACCGGCAGTTTGGCGAAGCCGTTGCAATAGATCTTGTTGAGGAATTCCGCGGCATCCGCGCCCTGCACGTCGATTTTGCCCAGCGTGGTCACGTCGCAGACGCCGACACCGCTGCGTACTGCCAGAACCTCGCGGTCCACCGACTCGCGCCAATGGGTTTCACCAGCCTTGGGGAACCACTGCGCACGCAACCAAGGGCCCACCTCGACGAATACCGCGCCTTGTTCTTCAGCCCATTGGTGGCTGGGCGTCAGTCGCGTAGGTTTGAACTCTTTCCCGACCGAGCGCCCGGCCCAGGCGCCCATCGCCACAGGCGTGTAAGGTGGCCGGAAGATGGTTGTGCCGGTTTCGGGAATGCTCTTACCGGTGATCTCGGCCATCACGGCCAGCGCGCCGACATTCGCGGTTTTGCCCTGATCGGTCGCCATGCCAAGAGTTGTATAGCGTTTCAGATGCTCGACACTGCGAAACCCTTCCTGTTCGGCCAGTTTGACGTCCTTTACGGTCACGTCATTCTGGAAATCCAGCCAGGCGCGGCTTTTGCCGGGCACGTTCCAGAACGGGGTGATACGGATCGCATCATCCTCAGCTTCCGGCAGGTCGACCGGGCAGGCCGTGATCCCCAACCCGTCAAGCGCCGCAAGTGCCGCATTGGTGCCCGAGGCGATCGCCCCGTGGCTGGTCAGGTTGCCAGCGGCGGCACCGGCGACACCCATACCCTTCGGCAACTCGGCCGGCGGGATGAAGGCTGCAAGCGGTTCGAACCATTGCGGGCGACCGCGTTGGTGGCATGTCAGTTGCACATTCGGGTTCCATCCACCCGAAACGCCCAGACCGCTGACTTCAATCGGGCGGGTCTGACCATCGGCCATCTGCACGGTGATCGATTTCAGCCCCAGACGACCCTGCGCGCCGATGACTTGCGCACCGGCCAGCAATTCACATTCGGCGATGCGCGGTGCATCGCGGCGCGGGTCGATAACAGCGACAACCTTGATCCCGGCTTTGATCAGATCCTGCGCGGCGCGGTGTCCTTCATCGTTGTTGGTGAAGATCGCCACGCGCTTGCCCGGTGTCACAGCCCAGCGGTTTGCATAGGCCCGCATCGCGCCCGCCAGCATTATGCCCGGTCGGTCGTTGTTTTCGAAAGCAATCGGACGTTCGATAGAGCCGGCACAAAGCACCGAGTGCTTCGCGTAAATGCGCCACAGAATCTGGCGTGGTTTCCCCGCTTCGGGCACTGCAAGGTGATCCGAGACCCGCTCAAGCGCGCCGTGAATGCCGTGATCATAGGCGCCGAACACAGTGGTGCGCGTCAGAAGGCGCACATTGTCCATCGACGCCAGCTCTCCCAGTGTCTGCGCGACCCAATCCGCATTCGAAATGCCCTCGAACCGGTCACAGTCAGACAACAGACGCCCACCCATCCGGCTGTCCTCGTCGGCCAGAATGACCCGCGCGCCAGACCGCGCCGCCGTCAAGGCTGCGATCAGGCCAGAAGGACCGGCTCCGATAACCAGTACGTCGCAATGCAAATAGCCTTTGTCGTAGATGTCCGGGTCAGCTTCTTTCGTCAGGTTGCCCAGACCGGCCGCCTTGCGGATCATCGGCTCATAGAGCTTTTCCCAGAACGCCTTGGGCCACATGAAGGTCTTGTAATAGAAACCCGCCGTCAAAAACGGTGAGAACCGGTCATTGATTGACAGCGCGTCGAAGGCGAGCGAGGGCCAGCGGTTCTGCGATGTCGCCTCGAGCCTGTCGAACAATTCAATTGTGGTCGCGCGTGTGTTCGGTTCCTGCCGGTTGCCTGTGCGCAGCTCAACCAGCGCGTTGGGTTCTTCCGAGCCCGAGGCCAGCACACCGCGTGGGCGGTGGTATTTGAACGAGCGGCCAACCAACCGTACGTCATTGGCCAGCAGAGCCGAGGCCAGCGTGTCGCCCTGATAACCTTCGTAGGATCTGCCATCGAAGGTAAAGCGCAGCTTTTTGGACCGGTCGATCAGACCGCCCTGCAAACGATTGTTCTGGGTCATTTTCCCCGCCCCGTCTTGCGGGCTACATCCCGCGCCAGTTCTGTTGCCAGAATTTCATGGGTCAGCGTGTTGCGTGTCACAACAAGCCACGAGCGGTCGCCCTGCTCGTGAAACCACAACTCACGATGGGTTCCTGCGGGGTTGTCGCGCAGGTAGAGATAGTCGTGAAACTCTGCGGCAGCCGAGTCTGATTGCCAGTCGGGCCGATTGATCAGGCTCGCGTCACCCAGATAGGTGAATTCGGATGCGTCTCGCGGACCAAGCAATGGATGATTTATGATCATGTCCGGGCCTCCTCAGTGCAGGTTGGGCTGTGCGCCCACGCCTTTTTCGTCAATCATCCGTCCGGTTTTGAACCGGTCCAGACGATAGGCAGTTGCAACTTCATGCGGTCGGTCAGTGGCTATAAGATGCGCGAAACAAAAACCAGATGCTGGTGTTGCCTTGAAGCCGCCGTAGCACCAGCCACCATTGAAATAGAGCCCGTCAATTCCGGTGTGATCTATGAACGGCGAGCCATCCATCGACATATCCATCACGCCGCCCCACATCCGCAGCAGGCGCGCGCGACCGATCATCGGCATCAGGGACATGCCACCTTCAGCCACATCCTCAACCACAGGCAGGTTGCCGCGTTGGGCATAGGTGTTATAGCCATCGATATCGCCACCAAAGACCAGCCCGCCCTTGTCCGATTGGCTGACATAGAAATGTCCGGCGCCATAAGTTATCACCCCGTCAAGAACCGGCTTCAGCCCTTCGGTCACAAAGGCCTGTAGCACGTGGCTTTCGATCGGCAGACGCATTCCCGCCTGAGCCATCACGCGGCCGGAAGAACCGGCCACCGCCACGCCCACCTTCTTGGCGCCGATATATCCCCGTGTGGTTTCAACACCCAGCAGTTTTCCGTTTTCGATGCGGAACCCGGTGACTTCGCAATTCTGGATGATGTCGACACCCCGTTGATCCGCGGCACGGGCATAGCCCCAGGCCACACCGTCATGACGCGCCGTGCCGCCACGACGGTGCAAAAGACCGCCCTTGATCGGAAAGCGCGCATCGTCAAAGTTCAGGAACGGATACATCGCGCGAACGCCGTCCGTATCCAGAAGTTCGGCCCCAGAACCGGTGAACATCATTGCATTGCCACGGCGGCGATACGCGTCACGCTGCGCATCCGTGTGACAAAGGTTCAGAATACCGCGCTGGCTGACCATCGCATTGTAGTTCAGGTCCTGCTCCAGGTTCTCCCACAGTTTCAGCGACAGTTCATAGAAAGGCTGGTTGCCCTCCAACAGGTAATTGGCGCGAATGATCGTCGTGTTCCGCCCCACGTTACCGCCGCCGATCCAGCCTTTTTCCAGAACGGCCACTCTTGCGGCGTTGTGTTCCTTGGCCAGATAGTATGCCGTAGCAAGACCATGACCGCCGCCGCCAATCACGATGAAGTCATAGCTTGATTGAGGTTCGGGATCGCGCCATGCCGGTGTCCAGCCCCGGTGCCCGTTCAAAACCTGCCGCATGATCGCGAGTGCCGAATACCGCATATGGATGAGTCCTTAACCCTTTGTGCGTCGATGCATCTTGAGCCACCTGAACGGACTCAGTCACGGCGTAATCCGTCACAGAGTTTATCAGTTGCGACAATTTTCAGGCTCGTGTTCGGATAGACTGTTGGACGACTGAGCAAATTACCAATGCATGGGTCACGGGCCCGTGCAGCCATCGCGCGAAGATCAACGTTCCGTGCGAAGCCGCCCGGCCATCGCCCGGTTGTCTTCCGTGATTGCGGGGTTGTTGTTACAACGCCATAGGCACCGCCGCGTGTGTGGGGATCAGAACCGCAACAATTCAAGCGTATGCCCTGCGCGCAGGTCCTCGGCCTCTGCCGGTATGATCACCAACCCGTCTGCCTGCGCCAGCAAAGCCACACGGCCACTGTAGGATGGTGCCATAAGACGCAACCTCGGAAGGCCATCCGGCGAGGTGCCGTCAATCTGGATCGGTCGATATTCCTGCCGGCCCGCGTGACGATGCAAGGGTTCGGCCAGCACCGCCTGCACAGGTGTCTGAGGCATGTGACGCAGACCCGCGCGGCGCGCCATCATCTGCGATCCGATTATCTGCCATGTCACGTAAGCCGAAACCGGGTTGCCTGGCAGACCAACATAGAGAGCACGTCCGCGCCGCCCGAACATGACCGGTTTCCCTGGCTTCATCGCGACTTTCATGACATCGGTTTCGCCGCCGATCTCGCTGAACAGTCGGGGCATGTGATCTTCATCCCCTACGGACACTCCCCCGGTTGTAACGATCAGGTCCGAGGTATCGCATGCCTCGCGCAGAACCCGTCCAAGACGGGCCGGGTCATCTTCGACCGGCCCCCGGTCGTTCAGTTCAATCCAGGGTTTTTGCAACAACGCCAGCAGCATATAACGGTTCGAGTTGTAGATTTGGCCGAGGCCAAGGGGTTCGCCCGGTTGGCGCAGCTCGCTACCTGTCGAAAAGATCGTAACCTTCAGTTTTCGGAACACCAAGACCTCGCCGTACCCGGCGGATGCCAGGGCTGCCACCTCACGCGGTCCAATTTCGCAACCGCGCTGCAGGATCGGACCCCCAGCAAAAAGATCTTCCCCCGCACGCCGGATATTCTGGCCGGGTTTGGGGCAGCGGCTGAATCGAACCCTGTCGATCACGAGATCGCAATCTTCCTGCATCAGCACAGCATCGAAGTCAGGCGGCACAGGAGCCCCCGTAAAGATGCGCAAAGCGCTGCCTTCGGGTGCATCATGGTCACCGCGGTCGCCCGCAGCCACGCGTCCGGCCACGGGAAGTTCGAATACCGATCCGTCGCCCAGATCTCTGGTGCGGATGGCATAGCCATCCATGGCAGAGTTGTCGAAGGCGGGCATGTCGACCTTACTGGTGCAATCCTCGGCCAGAACCCGGCCTATCGCCTGTTTCAGCGGCAAAGTCTCGGTTTCAGTAAGAGGATCGGCCACAGAAAGACCGCGCTCAAGGGCGTGATCTACACTCAGATACACGTTGGCGTGGCGGTCACATGCACATCCATCAGCCATGTTGATCCTCCAAATATGCAAAGAAGTCTTGGAGCCCTGTAGCCCCGGCAGGGATTTGCGGTGACCTCAGCTCAAACCGAAAGGCGAGGATTGGTGTGTCCGCCTTCGGGTCGATGCTCTGATGTATTACAGCGGCCTCGGAGATAACCTTGGCCGATGCAGCGTGGGCAAAGACCCAGAGTCCGGCAAGGATTGCTGCAATGTGTTTCAGCGAAGCATTCATCTGTCCCTCCGGAGTTCAGGCCGCCCGGCAGGAATCCCCCAGCAGGTCAGCCAGAACGCTGATCATCACCGGCAAAAGGGAGCGATGGTTTTTGTCGCACAGTCCGGCCAGAAATTCCCGGCCAATGGACATCACGTCAGGCGTACTGTCATTGACATAGGTCATGACCCGCTGTTCGGGGCCTTTGTCAGCAAGGGCACTATGGCCGCCTCTGTTGCTTCCACAGGTTCTGAAATCACAACCGAAGCCGCGCACTGTTCGTTGCGTTGCCCTTTGGTCGGTTTCGAAAGAAAAAAGCCTGGCACGGCCATGAAAAAGTGAACGAGCACGAGGATCGGGATCTCTTTTTCAGATGATCTTAGCCGAATGCCAGACGTTCTTGACCGTCATGTAATTCTCAAGGCCTTCGGTTCCGCCTTCCCGACCATAGCCACTGGATTTCACGCCCCCAAAGGGTGTTTCAGGCATGGATGCTTCAAGTGTGTTGATCGACAGATTGCCGACCTCGACCTCGTCGATCAGACGGTCGATATAATCCGCCCGGTTGGTGAAAGCGTATCCGGCCAGACCGTAGGGAACTGAATTCGCCAGATCGATTGCCTCATCCAGCGAAGCCACCGAATTGATCACGGCAACCGGTCCAAACGGCTCCTCGCGCATGATCCGCGCCGTTTCGGGAACGTTCAATAGCACCGTGGGTTCAAAGAAATATCCCCGTTCACCAAGCCGCGATCCGCCGGTGGCAAGCGTTGCCCCCTGTGCCACCGCGTCTTCAACCAGTTCTGTCAAAGCCGGCACGCGCCGGTCGTTGGCCGTTGGGCCCATTTCAACCGTTGCTTCAAGCCCATTGCCGACGACTGTGGCTTTAGCCTGCGCGGTAAACCCAGCCGCATAGGCGTCAAATATACTCTCATGCGCGAAGAAACGGGTTGGCGACGTGCAGACCTGACCGGTATTGCGCGTTTTGCGCACCGCGCTTGAAACAGCCGCTGATTGCACATCCGTATCTTCGCAAACAATGACCGGCGCGTGGCCGCCCAACTCCATAAGCACTCGGGTGTCATGCCGGGCCGCCATAGTGGTCAAATGGCGCCCAACGGTTGTCGAGCCTGTGAAGGCTACCAAGCGAACGGGGTCCTGCGGAATCAGGTGGCCGGATATCTCGGAAGGTTCACCGAACACCAAATTCAGAACCCCCGGAGGCAGACCGGCATCTTCGAACGCTTTTGCTATGTGTAAAGCTCCGGCTGGCGTTTCTTCCGCAGCCTTCAGGATCACCGAACAGCCAGAGGCCAAAGCACCGGCGATCTTCCGGGCAGGTTGGCTCATGGGGAAGTTCCACGGCGAGAACGCGGCGACAACGCCAACAGGCTGGTGATGAACTGCAAACTTGTGACCCTGAGCGGCCGGAATGATCCTTCCATAGGTCCGCATCGCCTCGCCCGCATCCCATTCAAAGAACTCGGCACCGCGAATGACCTCCAGCCGGGCCTGCTTTAGGGGTTTGCCATGTTCCAGAGTGATGGAATGCGCGATTTCTTCCTGTCGCTGACGCATGAGGGCTGCCGCCCGCAGGATCGTATCCGCACGCTCACGCGGCGGTGTACGGCGCCACAGTCGAAAGCCTTCGACGGCCGCTTGCAGCGCGTCGTCCAGGTCTTTCACCGATGCGCAAGGCAATCGACCGAGTTCTTCCTCGGTCGCCGGGTTGACAACCGGGATATCGCGACCGGTTTTTCGCCACGTGCCGCCGATGAAAAGCTTGAGCTCTGGATACATGGAATCGGGGCCTCCATTTGCCTTGATTTTTGATCGCTCGATGCCTCGTATTACTTCAAGCGCATTGCGCGAATACGGATATCAATTTGGCGAATATCTGGTCTGTCTGCTCTGCGCCGCGCGATGCAGAGCTGTTTTGAAAGCTCGCCCCGCAGGCGACAGATCGTCGTCCGCACGGAAGGACACACCTATTGGCCCTTGCCCAAACGGAACCACCCAGGCGAGCTGGGCAAGATGCCCGTTTTCGATATCCTGGGCGACGACCTCGGCAGGCATTAGGCCGATCAGGTCACGTGATTGCAGCAGCGCCCGGTTCGTCAGATAGGACACAGATTCAATCGCGACCGGTGGCACATATTGCTGCTGACCGACAAAAAAATGATCCGCCTGACGTCGCAACGTTGTCTCTTGCGGGGGGAGGATCCAGCCAAACGGTTTGGTTTGCGCAAAGGTCACGGCGTCCCGGCCCGCCAGTGGGTGCCGAGGGCCTACAATGGCCAATATCCGATCCTCGAACAGTTTTTCCTGCCGAATCTTGTCACGATGCCGGTGCGACGGCAGACGTCCTACAACCATGTCGATCTCACCCGACAGAAGCCGAGGCATAAGTACCTCGTTGGTCCCTTCGCTGATCTTGACCGCGACGTTCGGGCGGTCTTCCAGCAGCAGTTCAATGGCGGCAGGCAACAGGCTGGTGGACGCCGCAAGCAACGTGCCCACCACGACACGGCCGGAGTTTCCTTCGTTCAGATCGTCCAGTTCCTGCGCGGCATTTGAAACCTGTGCAAATATCAGTTTCCCGTGACGTATGAGAGTTTCGCCAAAAACGGTTGGCACAACGCCTCGATTGGTGCGTGTGAACAGTTTGACTTCAAAGTCCAGTTCAAGATCCTGAATCATCTTGGTTGCTGCTGGTTGAGATATTCCCAACTCCCGCGCGGCATTCTGAATGTTTCCATGCGCGCCCACCGCGACCAGCAGACGCAGTTGTCGCAGTTTCAGACGGGTCAAGGCGCGGTCCACGATGCGAGAATGATGCCCCACCATGGCTACAGCACAATCGGCTTGCAAAGCTGATCCAGTTTGGACAGCACGCTCATGGCCGCAAGCGCCGAGCTTCGCGGGTTGTCGGGCAGCGCGGTTCCGCTGATCCTAAACTGAAAAGTGCCAAAATCACCTTCGGCCTCAACCTCGTGAATGTTCTTGTGGATCGTCGGATCGGCGATCAGACGAACCTGTGTGCTGTCGAATCCCACACCTGCCAAGGCGACGGCAGCGGCGACATTTGCGTTCTTGGGGTAAGCCAAAGCCGCCTCTCGCGCGGAACCCTGAAAATGAGTTTCAGCCGCGGTGATACTGCTGAGGTCAAGACTGTGTTCAGCAAGTGATCCTTTCCACCCCGCCGGCGGCTTGCGCCCCACATATGTAACGGATTTGAGCGGACCGACCGCTGCGGCGCTGAGGCAGTCCAGCCCGCCTATGGCACCGCTTGCCAGATGCAGCCGAGCCCCACCCTTTCGTGCGGCCCTGTCCAGCCGGCCACTGACCTGCTGATCCGCAAGTGCCCCGGCAGAGACACTGATGATATCCAGCCCTCGCGCCAGAATTTCCGGACCCAACCCGGCCAATGCCTCGTGCCCCGCGCAATCCAGAACCACTTCGATTCCGGCCGGCAGGTCATCAACCGAACCGACCGACATAGGCGATTTTGGATCAACGCGCTGTGGCCTGACCAGAATGGCCGCCAACTCATGCCCATGTTCTGGCAACATGCGCTGCACATATTGCGCGATTGCGCCGGTTCCAATGACTGCGATCTTCATGTCTCGACCCTAGACCAGCATTAAAAAAATCTGAATTGGTAAGTTGGTGATATATGTTTTTCAGATAGCCATTTCTCTGAAATAGCGCTGGATCGACCCGCTCAGTGTGCTTTTCTTCATATCAATGCCACTGGGACCACGGTGAAAATGAAGTACTCAAAACACGACGCGAAGGCCTATGCCCGCGAACATATGACTGGGATATGGGCAGCTGCATTGAACCCGTTCAATGATGACCTGTCTCTGGATGAATCGGGACTGCGCGCCAACATCCGCCATTGGATCGATGACCTGGACATCCAGGGCCTGTTCGTCGCCGGCAAACAGGGCGAATTTTTTTCAATGAGCATCGAAGAGCGCAAGCGTAACTTCGAAATTGCGGTCGACGAATGCGCAGGCGAAGCCGGTGTAATCGTCTCGGTCTCAGACCAGAACATGAAAACTGCGTTGGACCTGGCGCACTTCGCCCAGAATTGCGGTGCAGATTACATCGTTCTTCACGCCCCGGTTCTAAGTTTCGTACAGGATCGTGGCGAGGTCTTGTATCAGTACTACAAGCGCTTCTGCGATGAGCTGGATATCGGCATCGCCATGTGGAGCCATCCTGACAGCGGCTATTTGATGCAACCAGAAGAATGCGCCCGCATTGCTGATTTGCCGAATATCGTAGCTATTAAGTATTCGGTTCCGCGTGAGATGTACGTGAAGCTGACCCATATGGTGGGCGACAGGATCCACGTCTCGACTTCGGCCGAACATGAATGGCTGGACAACATACTGGAACTGGACTGGAAGCTGTATCTCTGCTCCTCTCCGCCCTACCAACTGCAAAGCACGGTCGATCGGAGAATGAACGAATACACACGTCTGGCCTTTGCGGGACAGGCGGATGAAGCGCGGCGTGTCTTTGACAGTCTGAACCCAGTCCGCAATGCGATGAAACGCGCCCGTCCTGCGGGCAAACCCACTGCATTCGGAAAATACTGGCAAGAGTTGCTGGGTCAGGTCGGTGGCCGTGTGCGCCCGCCGATGCTGGAACTGACCGACGCGGAAAAAGCGATCATTCGCAAAGCATTTGATGAAAGCGGGCTGCGCGTCTGAGCCGGGTGAGGCCTAGCAGTATAAGGAAATCGGATAGCGAGATGCTGATAATTTCTTTGCGGATATGGAAAAACGCGGCAAACTTTCCAGGATAGGGAGTGGGACATGTCAAAACTGAAAGCGTTCAACTTTAAGGCCTGGATCGACGAGCATCGCCATCTGCTCAAGCCGCCCGTAGGGAATCGTCAGGTTTGGGAAAATGCCGATCTGATGGTTACCGTTGTAGGTGGGCCAAACAAGCGAACCGATTACCACGATGATCCGGTTGAAGAATTCTTCTACCAGCTTGAAGGCGACATGGTGCTGAAAATCTATGACGGAGAGGAGTTCTATGATGTTCCGATCCGTGAAGGTGAAGTTTTCCTGCTGCCTCCGCATGTGCGCCATTCACCACAGCGCCCTCAGGAAGGCTCGATCGGGCTTGTAATTGAACCCAAGCGCCAGACCGGAGAGCTGGACGCCATCGAATGGTATTGTTTCGAATGCGGATCACTGGTGCATCGTGCAGAAATGCAGCTAAAGTCCATCGTTGATGACCTGCCTCCGGTTTATCAGAAGTTCTATGCCTCGGAACAAGACCGCACCTGCCCCAATTGTCAGGCTGTGCACCCGGGAAAGGAACCGCCCGAGGGCTGGGTCACGTTGTAAAACAAGATCAAACAGGGGAAGTAATGAGACATTTCGCAAAAATCGCCGCCTCTGCGGCTGCGCTGGCACTGTCGTCCGTGGCCATTCACGCCGAAGAGTTTCGGTTGGGTCTGATCACGCCGCCACCGCACATCTGGACCAAAGCCGCCGAGGCGTTCGGGGCTGAGTTGAATGAGGCCAGTGGTGGCGCACATTCGGTATCGGTTTTCCCGGCCCGCCAGTTGGGCAATGAGGCCGAAATGCTGCAACAATTGCAGACCGGCGCGCTGGACATGGCCTTCATGACGGTGGCCGAGGTTTCCAACCGCGCGCCTGAATTGGGGGCGTTCTATGCGCCCTATCTGGCAGATGACATTGGGCACGCGGGGCGCATCCTGCGATCCGATACGGCCAAATCCATGCTGGAACCATTGCCGGGGCAGGTTGGTGTCGTTGGACTGGGATATGGGATGGCCGGATTGCGCCAGATCGTCAGCCGGGGCGAGGTCTCATCCGCCGAAGACTTGTCGGGCCTTAAACTGCGGATCACGCCCTTCACACCGATCCTGGATTTCTACAACGCGGTGGGCGCAGCACCCACGCCCATGCCCTTGCCGGCCGTCTATGATGCGCTGGCCAATGGTCAGGTCGACGCCATAGACATGGACGCCGAGCTGATCTGGGTACTGAAATATTATGAACACGCCGACACGATCGTGCAGTCAGATCACATGATGTTCCCAATGGTCGGTCTGGTTTCGGCCAAGGTATGGGCTGGTTTGTCCGAAGAAGACCGCGCGATGATTGCGGAACTTATGGCCAAGCATGTCGACAGCACCATTGATGCTTACGTTGAAAACGATGCCAAATGGCTGGAACAGATCGAAGGAACAGGCAAGGCTTACAAAAAGGTCGACGCCTCGTTCTTCGGCGACGCAATCGAGGAATGGAATGCGATCTGGTCCCAGAAGACCTCTTCCCTTGACGCTTTGCGGCAGACTGCGGCAGAAACAAAATAACGAAAACAACATGACGAAGAGGGCGCAGCTCGATCCTGCGCCCTTTTTCACGGGAGAACAGCGATGTTGTATCGGCTGTCGGCAGGCTTAGCGCGGGTCGAGTTGTGGTGCGCTGCCTTTCTGGCGGTCTGCATAACGGTTTTGATTTTGCTGAATGTCGTGACGCGCACGGCGGGCAATGCCCTGTTCTGGGTTGATGAGCTGGCGATTTACGCGATGGTCTGGATGACTTTTCTGGGCGCGTCTTCCGCATTGCATCATCGCAGTTCGGTGTCGATCTCCATTGTTTCCGACAACGTGCCCGGACGCGCGAAACGACTGATCCGCAAGAGTGTGGACGTGGTCGTGTTTGCTTTTTCCCTTGCGATGCTGTGGTTCTGCTGGCGCTGGTTCCTTCCGCTGGACATTGCCAGTAACGGATTCGATGTGGCGGTATTTCAAGGTCAGACATTCAATTTCATCTATGCCGAGCCGACATTGACCCTGGGCCTGCCAAAGTACCTGTTCTGGTTGGTGATGTGGCTTTTCGCACTGGGCGCGACGCTGCATTCCACCATGCATCTGCTGAGCACCCCAGAGCAAGGGGCACAGCCATGAGCCCCATCGTCTTTCTGGCTACTTTACTTCTGTCCGTGCCCGTGGCGATCGTGCTGGCGATCACCGCCATCTGGTACATCTGGGAAAGCGGCAACACGGTTCTTTATGACAGCTTCGCGCAGAAAATGTTCGGAGGCCTTGAGAATTACGGCCTTCTGGCAATTCCTCTGTTCATGTTGACCGGAGAATTGATGAACGAAGGCGGTATGACGCGGCGCCTTGTCGCGCTGGCTCGGGTGTTCGTCGGCGGGTTTCGCGGCGGGCTGGCCTATATCAACTTGCTGGCAAACATGTTTATGGCGGCAATCATCGGGTCTGCGACGGCGCAGATCGCGGTGATGTCGCGCGCCATGGTCCCCGCGATGAAGGAAGAAGGCTATGACAAGGGTTTCGCCGCTGCCACGACTGCCGCAGGCGGGCTTCTGGCCCCGGTCATACCGCCGTCGATGATGTTTGTCATCTTCGGCGTACTGGCACAGATCCCGATTGGTGACATGTTCATTGCCGGGATTCTGCCCGGTTTTATCTTGGCTGCTTCATTCGCTTTGGTCATTACCTTGATCGGGTGGCGGCAGCAGTTCCCGAAAGGGAACTGGATGACACGCAGCGAAACCATCAAGGCCGTGATCAGCGCCGCCCCTGCCCTGCTGATCCCGATGTCGATCATAGGTGGTATTCTGTTCGGGATCGCCACACCGACCGAATCCGCTGCAATCGCATCCCTGATCGCGTTTCTGGTGGGCTGGTTGGTTTACGGGGACCTGAAGCCGGGCAACCTGGCACAGATGTTCAAACGCACGGCGGCCAATGCCTCGATGATCCTGTTCATGATCTCGGCAGCCAGCGTATTCGGCTGGGTCATCATCTATGAGGAAATACCACAGCAACTGGCTGGGCTGATTACCTCCGTCACTTCGGACCCGTTCGTGTTCCTGCTGATCGTGAATCTGGCGCTTTTGCTGGTTGGAATGGTGATCGATGGCATCGCCGCGATTATCCTGATCACTCCGATCCTGCTGCCAATTGCAACCGGTTCATACGATATCAGCCCCTATCAATTTGGCATTGTTGCCTGCCTGAACCTTGTGCTTGGGCTGATGACACCCCCGGTCGGGATCGGATTGTACATCGCCTCATCCATGAGCGGCACATCGCCCGGCTCAATCCTGAAATCGCTTTGGCCATTCCTGATCGCGGTAACTTTGGTTTTGCTTCTGCTCAGCTATTTTCCAAGCCTGTCAACGCTGCTGATCTGATTTGGATACGTTTTCCGGTCGTAATCAGTTGAAAATTTAGCGCCGGAAATCACGCTCTACTTATCGGTTCCTGTCAGCTAAGCTGGCGGGAACACGTCAACAGGTCAAATAAAAGGTTTTCATGCTGCTCGACACTCCTATCTGCGATTTCGGCTGGCAGGCCCCGGATTTCACGCTCAGGGACCCGAATGGTCATTCTTTCACCATGTCCGATCACCTGCAAAACGGATTGCTGATCGCCTTCATCTGCAACCACTGCCCTTACGTCAAAACGATCACTGACCGGCTTGCACAGGACACGGGCCTGTTGATGTCGAAAGGGATTGGGGTATTGGCAGTCATGTCAAACGACTATCGGGAGTATCTCGAAGATGCACCGCAGAAAATGCTGGAATTCGCGAGGGAAAATGGGTTCAACTTTCCCTATCTCGTAGACGAAGGTCAAACCATAGGAAAGGCCTATGGTGCTGTTTGCACACCCGATTTCTTTGGGCTGAATGCGGATGGAAGACTGCAATACCGTGGCCGTCTGGACAATCTGGGCCGCAGCCAGACAGGCGAGCGCGAACCGGAGCTGGTCAATGCCATGCTGCAGATTGCACAGACCGGGCAAGGTCCCCGGCATCAGAGTCCGTCAATGGGATGTTCGATCAAATGGACGCGAGGCTAGGTCATGGGGATCGCTACGCTGGATCATGTCAACCTGCGCACTACACGTTTGGAGGAGATGATCGAATGGTACAGAAAAGTTCTGGGGATGCAGGTCGGCCCACGCCCGCCCTTCCCCTTTCCCGGAGCCTGGCTTTATGTCGGTGAACACGCTTACGTGCATCTTGTTGGTGTCGAGATCGAAGCCGCGGGATCGGAGGCCGAGCTGAAGCTCGAGCATTTCGCCTTTTCGGCAAACGGGTTGGACAGTTTCGAAGCTCACCTCAAAGTAAACGATGTTCTCTATCGCCGTGCGGTTCTGACGGCAGTCAATATAGTGCAGTTGAATGTCTGGGATCCGGACGGCAATCATGTCCACATCGATTTTCCGGCTGACGAATAAGGGCGAAAGTCGCCGATATTTTTGGCCAGTAAACAGTTTCTCTCTCAATTTGAAGACTTGACCCGAATTGCTGGGTCGTCCTTGATAGGGTTAGATTTCTCCCGACTACTCCCGGGTAAATTGTACTGGCTAAAAGAAATGGGGACTGCATGGCATCGCGCCACCGCCGACATGCATGGCAGTCGAATGACTGATACTAAGGACTGGCTGGCCAGACACGGCTTGTCCAAATATGTCGATGCCTTTTCACGGCACGAGATCGAGCTGGGCGATCTGTCGGAACTGAGTGACGATGACCTTGTCACAATTGGCCTGCCCCTAGGACCCAGGCGCCGCTTTCTGAAAGCCATGCGGGAAGAAAACCAAGGGCCCGCAGCAACACAACGCGCAAGTCAGGTACCCAACATCGTTGCCGAGCGTAGACAGCTGACGGTCATGTTTATCGATCTTGTTGGGTCGACGGCTATATCGCAGAAGCTGGACCCCGAAGATCTGGCCGAAGTTCTGAGACTGTTCAAGGAAACCTGCGCTGCTGCAGTTGCGGCTTTTGATGGTCATATCGCTAGTTACTATGGCGATGGCATCATGGTGTTTTTTGGTTTTCCGCATGCGCATGAAGACGATCCGGAACGTGCCATTCATGCAGGTCTTCGAATTATTCGCGAAATTCCGGAAATCCGCACGCATGCACATCTTGAAGTCCGCATCGGGATCGCGACCGGCCTGGTTGTCGTCGGTGACCTGCGGGGAGAGAAGATGTTCGAAGACGGCACGGCCATGGGCGAGACCCCGAACCTGGCCGCACGGCTTCAATCGATGGCTGATCCGGGTACAATGATTGTGGCGCCGACGACCCAGGAACTGGCGGGTGAAGCTTTCGAATATGTGCGCCGTGGCACTTTTCAATTGAAAGGCTTTGCCAAAGAGGTCGAAGCTTGGCAGGTCACCGGCACGCGCCAGACTGTCAGCCGCTTCCTTGCGGCAGACGACGCCCGGATGAGTTCATTGGTCGGGCGCACGCAGGAGCACGAAACCCTTCAAAGCAAGTGGAGGCTGGCCTGCCAGGGCCATGGTCAGGTGGTGTCGGTCTCGGGCGAGGCGGGTATAGGAAAGTCCAGGCTGATCGAAGAGCTTCGCCGCAAGATCCCGGGTCCAGACCATCAGCAGCTACGCTTTCAGTGTTCACCCTTCCATGATGCAAGTGCGCTGTACCCGATCATTCGCCAGCTTGAAAATGCAGCCGAACTTCGGGCTTATGACGGTGCTGACGAAAAGTTGGAAAGGATTTCCAGCATCCTGGGCGATCCTTCTGAAGGGTCACTGAAACTGGCTGCGGCACTATTGTCGGTCCCGTTTGAAGACAGGCTTGGCCCGCTGGATCTGACCCCTGAGCAGATCATGAAGCAGACGCTGGAAATGCTGGTCAATCATATGATCAACTCGGCGCAGGAAACCCCGACCCTCTTGCTGTTTGAAGATGCGCATTGGATCGACCCAACGACAAAGACACTGCTTGACCGGCTTGTGAACCGGATTGGGGACGCGCGCCTGCTGATGGTAATGAGTTATCGTACGGGCTTTGATCCGGGCTGGCCACAATCACACAACCTGATGCACGTCGCGCTCCAACAACTGGACTTCGTGCAGGTCAAAGAGATCGTGAACGATATTGCCAAAGGCAAAACCGTCCCGGACGAAGTTTACCATCTGATCGCCGCCAGATCCAACGGTGTCCCGCTTTTCGTGGAAGAGGTGACAAAGGATTTGTTGGAATCCGATCTTCTGACTGAACGTGCTGATGCCTATACGCTGGACCGGTCCACGCCATCGCCTCCTGTACCGAAAACACTGCACGACGCGTTGATGGCACGCCTTGACCGACTGAGCTCAGCCAAGGAAGTCGCACAGATTGGTGCTGTCATTGGCCCGCAATTCTCTTATCCGATGATTGCAAGCGTTTCCCGTTTTAATGAACGGGCATTACGTTCCGGCCTGGATTCGCTCGTGGATGCCGGGATCGTGATTGTCTCAGCTTCAGAACCCGAGGAAACGTTCAGCTACCGCCACGCTCTCATTCGCGACACCGCTTACAACAGCCTGCTGAAACGGGAGAGGAGAACGCTTCATGCTCGTGTGGTCGAAGCACTGAACTCTTCGTCATTGCATGACAATTTCGCCGAACCGGAAATTCTGGCTCATCACTACACGATGGCAGATATGCCGGATGAAGCGATTGAACAATGGTATCAGGCCGGACAACGTGCCGTTGAACGCTCGGCCGGGATCGAAGCGGCCACTCAGCTGGGTCGTGCCATCGCGTTGCTGGAACAGCAGGATGACTCGGTTGACCGCGACCGCAAGGAAACCAAAATACAAACGTTGCGGGCTGGCGTTCTTCGCTCGACCGCTGGCATCGCGGCCGACGAAACGGGGGCGGTATATGCCCGGATCCGCGACTTGTGTAATCGGCTGGGCGAAACCGAACAATTGTTTCCCGTGCTCAACGGACTCTATGCGTATCATCTGGTCCGCGGTGAATACGACCTTGCCAAGGACGTCGCGGCGCAGTTGCTGGAACTGGCCAATCTGACCGAAGAAACGCACCACACGATGATTGCCCACCGGGCCATGGGTGCCGTCTTGTTGCATATCGGGCACCAGGACACCGCCTATGATCACCTACGGCAGGCATTGCATTTGTATGATCCTCAGCAGCACAGCCGCCTTGCCTATGTCTATGGAACGGATCATGCTGCCATTACATCGTGCTTTTTAAGCATAACAGTCTGGTTGCGCGGGGAACCTGATCGCGCACTTGAGATCCAGCATCAGGCAGTCACAACCGCACAGGAACTGGATCACGCGCATAGTCTGGCCCAGACCCTGACGTATCTGTGTATGCTGCACCTGTTGCGGCGTGAACCGGAACAAGTTTACGACGTTGCCGCTCGCCTTGAAGAACTGGCAACCAAACACACCTTCCCCTTCATGAAATTGACGGTGAATGTCTGGCGTTGCTGGGCAGACGCGCAGATCACGCCTGGCCCAGAAACGATCTGTGCAATGCGTGAGGCGTCCGAAGCCTGGTGGGCCAGCGGGGCTGGAAACTACAAGCCGGTGTTCCTGACGGCCCTTGCCGAAGCGTCATTGACAGCGGGCGAACCGATGGCAGCGCAGCGCCTGCTGGATGAAGCACGTGAACAGCAGGTACTGACCCATGAAGGGTGGGCTCAAGCGGAAACAGATCGGATACAGGCGTTGGTGCGGTCCACGGACAATGCGGCTGACGATCTGTTCATGGACGCTCTGAAAACCGCACGCGAACAGCAGGCAAGGATGTTCGAACTGCGAACAGCCGTGGATTACGTGCAAACTTGCGGCCACTTTGACTGCACACCGGCCTCGCCCCCTGATCTTCGAGAGATACTGGGAAAGATTGTCGGTGGCGCACAGACCCGCGATGTTGCGCAGGCCATGTCTTTGCTCGATCAAGTGAAACTATCGTAGATAACCTTTGTCGGCCTTTTCGACGGGCAATAACCTTCCGTCCATCCCATCGCCCTGAAAGTAAGGGCGCTCAACAGGTAGTTGCATCAACTCGATTGCAACTCATCCTGATATCCAAACAACGCCGGTTGGCCGCCTGTGTGCAGCAGAACTACTTTCTGGCCTTTGCGGATGACGCCTTGTTCAAGCAACCCTAAAAGCCCTGCAAAGGTTTTGGCAGAATAAACGGGATCCAGAAGGATGCCCTCAGCGCGCGCCATGAGGGTCAGTGCTTCGCGGGCTGCCCGACCAATCCGCCCATATCCAGGTGCCAGGGCGCCGTCCCAAGTATAGATGTCTCCCGTAACCAAAACAGGGTCGAAACCCATCATGGTTGCCAATCGCCCCAAGACCTTTTGCAGACGCGCTTTCTGCTGGTTCTGATCGCGGCGAACGCATATGCCGTAAACAGGTGCAGACTGCCCGACCAAACGCAATCCGGCCAGGAACCCCCCATGGGTAGACCCGCTGCCAGACGGCACCACCGCTGCGTCGAAATCGCTGATCTGCGCATGCAACTCGGCTGCCCCTGCCACATAACCCAACGCCCCCAACGGAGGGTGATCGACGCCCAGATGGATCACATACGGTTTTCGCCCCTCAGCAACCAGTTGGTCGGCGCGTTCGTGAAGAGCGTTGTCGGCACCTGCCTCGTCCTCACCCCTGGGGTAGCTCATATGTTCGGCTCCCAGAAGCTGGGCCAGAAGAACATTTCCGGATCGATGGTAGCATTCTCCCATATTCGCCACACGTTCTTCCAGTTGAAGGATGGACGATATTCCCAGTTTTGCTGAGGCTGCGGCTGCCGTGCGTACAAAATTGGATTGAACCGCGCCCGTGATCAGGATGGTGTCGGCCCTCTGCTGAAGTGCCTCACCCAAATAAAATTCCAGCTGACGGGTCTTGTTGCCACCGAAGCTGAGCCCGGTCAGGTCGTCTCGTTTGATCCACAGATCCAGCCCCAGTTGGTCAGAAAGACGCTCAAGCCGTTCTACCGGGGTGACCGATGTCATCAACTTCGCGCGGGGAAAGCTTGAAAGCGCCTCGTCAATCATAAACCCTGTGCCCCTTCACATTCATGCAAGCGACTCGTGCCGATGGTTGGCACTGCTGACAAAGATAAAGAGGACACTGCCAGCGCGGAAGACAACTGATCAAGCCAAAAGGCTGATCGCGCGCAAAAGCGCTTGACTGAGAAGCCCCCATTTGAACGGTGCCAGCTTTGGATTCTATGTATTCCGCGAAACTACAATTTCGATGGACTTGGCCGCCGGTGGAAATTCACTTCTCACTCGGATCGCTTTCAGCGTAGTTTCGCAAGTCATCCATGTCAGCGATATCCGCGTGGTTCCTGTCGATCTTGACGCCAACAGGTTTCAATCGCGAAAACGCGCGGCTCAGGCTTTCAGGCTTCATTCCCAGACGTCCGGCGATCAGCATCTTGTCGTAAGGCAGTTCCACCTCGCACTGACCGGAATCCCGATCGCACAGGTTCAACAGAAACTCTGCAACACGTTGCGCCCCGGTCTGCGCCTTCAATTGCTCCAGCTGGGACACCAGAGCATGCAGATGCGTGAACGTGGCAGCCAGAATTGACACCCCGATTTCCGGGTCTTCCTTCATCAGTGACAACAGCACCGGGCTGGGGATGTGCATCACTTCACAGGCTGAAACGGCTTCGGCTGAAACGGGATATGGCACATTGCGCAGCGCAACGGCCTCACCAAAGCTTTCTCCACGGGTGAAAACGCTCACCACCGCCTCCGCCCCGGTCGGAGAGATACGGAACAGCTTGACCCATCCGGCCAGCACGACGTTTACAGCCTTGGCTTCTTCCTCTTGCAGAAAGATCGTCTCGCCACGGTCATACTGCCGCCAAATCGCCTGCCTCAGCAAAGTATCCACATGCTGATCCGGCAGGCTGCGCAGAAGCAGAGACTGCCGCGCAATCGCCTTTTGTGCCTCGTGTGGCATGAAGGCACTCCCTTCTTCATCCAGTCCGGGCGATGGCCCGGGTAATCATCCCCAATGCCCTGCTATGCCAAAGCCGGCGTGCCAGGGCCAGCCTTTTTCTTGAAGATCAACTTGACAATTGTCATGTCGTGGCGCCCATCGCTGCCCTAGGGTCGGTTCACAGCCAGTTATCCGGGGAGCATGTCAGATGGATTTCGAGCGATTTTTCAGCCAGAGCCTCGACGCTTTGAAAGATGAAGGGAACTATCGGGTTTTCATCGACTTGCAGCGACGCCGCGGAGCTTTCCCGAATGCACGCCAGACCGATGGAGCAATCCAGCGGGATGTACGCATCTGGTGCTCGAATGACTACTTGGGTATGGGGCAACACGCATCGGTCATCAACGCCATGCACGATGCGCTGGAGCGTTGTGGTGCCGGTGCAGGCGGGACGCGGAATATTTCGGGCACTACGCACGACCACGTCTTGCTTGAGACAGAATTGGCAGACCTCCACGACAAAGAGTCCGCTTTGCTGTTCACCTCGGGCTACGTGTCAAACTGGGCCGCTCTGGGGACGCTGGCTGCGAAGATCCCCGGTCTGATTGTTTTCTCTGATGCGCTGAACCATGCCTCGATGATCGAAGGCATCCGCCACTCACGGGCGCAGAAGGTAATCTGGAAACATAACGACCTTGAAGACCTGGAGGCCAAGCTGGCCGCCGCAGACCCGAACGCGCCCAAGATGATCGCCTTTGAATCCGTGTATTCCATGGATGGTGATATCGCGCCGATCAAGGAAATCTGCGACCTGGCCGACAAATACGGCGCGATGACCTATCTGGACGAAGTTCACGCCGTCGGCCTCTATGGCCCACGCGGCGGTGGCATTGCCGAGCGCGAGGGCCTGATGGATCGCCTGACCGTGATTGAAGGTACGTTGGGCAAGGCCTTTGGCGTGGTTGGTGGGTACATCGCAGCGTCGGCAGCTCTGTGTGATTTCGTTCGCAGCTTTGCCAGCGGCTTCATCTTCACCACTGCCTTGCCGCCTTCGATCGCAGCTGGTGCTGCAGCATCTATCCGGCATCTGAAGCAGTCAAGCGCAGAGCGTGATCTGCAAAAAGCCCGTGTGGATCAGGTGCGCGCCCGTCTGGATGCGGAAGGAATTCCGCATCTGCCGAACCCCAGCCATATCATCCCGGTGATGGTAGGAGACCCGGTGAAGTGCAAGTTTATCTCGGATACGCTTCTTGAAGAATTCGGCATCTACATCCAGCCGATCAACTATCCCACTGTTCCTAAAGGAACCGAACGCTTACGGATCACGCCGTCCCCGGTTCACACGGATGAGGATATTGATCATCTGGTTGGTGCCTTGTCGGCGCTGTGGCAACGCTGTCAGATTGCGCGGATACCACAGGCCGCTCAGTAACCAAGGCCCCCTTTGCTTGAATACTGCCGCCTCTCGGGGCGGCATTTTTTTGCCTCAGACCAGATAGAGCGCAAAAATCACTGCGGAAAAACCCACCAGTACCATAGTGAACCCGCGCAGCCAGCTTTGGCTGTTCTCCAAATCCAAGTAGTGTTTCAGGATCACGCGAGCTTTGATCAACGCCAACAACACGATACCGCCAGCAATGACTGCGGTTGGCGCGCCAATCAGAGTAAGCAGCGCAGATCCAGCGCTGAGGGCCAACAGCCCAAGCCACGCTTGGTTCAGGGGGCTCAGCGACCTCTGGCGGGAATTTTTGGCCAAAGATGAAGGTTGGACCATCTGTTTTATCCCAGCAGATAGATCACTGGGAACAGCATGATCCAGATCAGGTCGACCATGTGCCAGAATTGCGCGCCAGCTTCTATGTTGCCAGGGTCATCACGCCACGCCACCAGCAACAGAATTCCAACCCCGGCTAGTACGTGCGCAGCATGAAAGCCGGTCAGCAAGTAATAAAACAGAAAGAATGGGTGCGTTTCGTAACCAATCCCCTGGGACGCCTTGTCGGCATACTCCGTACCCTTGATGATCAGGAACACGACACCCAGAAGCGCGGCAAGGATCAACGCCAAACGGGCCAGCGAACGCTGCATGTTTCGCCGCCATTGCAACGCCTGTGCAGCCAGATAGCCAGATGTCACCAAAACCGCTGTGTTCAATGCCGCGCCGGTGCGATGCAGATGCGACTGCGCCTCTGCAAAACCAGCCGGATCGGTCAGGCGCACGCCCATGAAGGCGATCATCCCCGCGCCAAAAACCAGCAGCTCCGAAATGATGAGAACCCACATCAGGAACTCGCCCGGTAGTTCGTCGATCAGAGAGGCATCACTCATGCGCCGACCAACTGGCGGTAGATTTGCGGCAGCGCCATGGTCAGGCGATGCGGATCAGGAATGACCGCGAAACCACCCTGCCCGAACATCCGCGGAAACCAGCTTTTGCCTGTTCTATCGATGGTGACGCCGAACACTGACTGTCCGGCCCGACGCGCCTCACGGACGGCCATGCAGGTGTCTTCGATGCCGTGGCGCCCCTCGTAGTGATCCAGATCGTTTGGTTTACCGTCCGTTATGACCAGCAGCAATCGGCGCTTGCGGGACTGGCTTGCCAGATCTGCTGAACAGTGCCGGATTGCCGCGCCCAACCTTGTGTAATGTCCGGGGCGCAGCGACGCGATGCGCTGTTCAACTTTGGTTCCCATCTGCTCGTCAAACCGTTTGCAACACTGCACATAGACGCGCTGACGCTTGAGGGAACTAAACGCATGAATGGCGAAATCGTCACCACAAGCGTTCAGGCCCCAGGCCAATGCGGCCAGCGCCTCGCGTTCGATATCGATCACGGCGCGACCAGTGACGGCGCTTTCAGTCGAGCGGCTGACGTCCAGCAGGATCGAGACCGCCAGATCACGGGCCTCGGGACGGGATTGCATCCAGACGCGTTCCGTCCCTTCACCATTTGCGCAGCGGTCAACCTGCGCCCGAACGGCGGCTTCCACATCCAGCTGGTCTCCGTCCAGATGGCCCCGAGTCATCACACGCCCCGGGCGCAGCGCCTCGAATTGGCGCTTGACGGCACGAATACGGCGTGCAGTTGCCGGATCCTTGCCAAACTCGGCGGCATCGTCGCGGATATCGGCATCCGAAAGCAGAACGTTCACATGATCCGGCAGATACTGACCCGTCCGCACATCCCATTCGGGATATAGAATGCGACCTGACAGACGTTCGCGGTTGACGTCCTCGGGCGCCAAATCAAGGTGAAGCTTCAACTTGGTAGGTGGCGCTTTTGAAATCTGGCCAAGACCGATCTCTTCCTGATCGTCAGCCGCCTTCTTGGCGTTGTCGGGATCGTCGTCATCGATTCGACGGTTGATATTCAGGAATTCGGCCCAGCTAAGGATGGCTTCGAACTTGTGCAGAATGAAACTGTCGCTGCGCTCGGCCTGATCTGATTTGCGGCGCCGGGCGCGGTGTGTCTTTTCGCCGGATTCCTCTGGCGGGCCTTCAGTATCGGGGTTTTCAACCTCGTTGTGTTCCGAAAACCCAACCGCCCGCAATTCCGGCCACAGGGGAACATGGCGCATCGGCTGATAGCCGCGCGGAGCGATCAGGTCGTCGTCAAGTGCCAGAAGTTGCTCGGCCTGATCCGACAAGGGTTTGGGATCGCCCAGCATATGACGGATCAGTTCTTCGACCGCAGCCTCGGCAGGCGGCAGACTGGGGATGTCGCGCTGATACAGCACGCCCTTGCAAAGTTCGGTATAAAGCCGACGCAAGCCAGGCGCGTCGTCCAAAGTCGCCTCGACCATGTGCCGGGCGGCAATCAAGGCACGCAGGTCGGCAAGCAGTGGATCGTCTTCATCAATTCGGGTTCCGGCATGGGCAGCGGCGGCGGCCAACCAGACATAGAGCGCGCCATTAGCTTCGCGCGCCGGGAATACGGCCAGACGGTCGGGCAGGCGCAAAACCTCTCCATCAAACGAGGCGCGCGACATCAATTCCACTTCGGTTGCAAGTTTGCGGCGCCAACTCAGGCGGTGACGCGAAACCTCGGGTGAGACCGGGCGCAATTCAACGCCCGGACTACCCCCGAGCCCCCGAAAGAGGACTGCCAGCCGCCCCGCGACCTCAGAAAGGTCGACCGCGGCTCCAACATGCACCTGGGGTGCATCGAGGCGGCTGGCAAGGGTGTGCCACAGTTTCCCGATCGTTTCTTCGGGTTCCCATGGCTCAAAGTCGATCCTGACCATCGCCGGCCTCACCCAAAGACGGCGGTGACAAGATCGAGGAGCCCGCGTTTGATATCCTCGTCGTCGGTGAGAGGTTCGATCATGGCGGCAAGGATGGCGCGGTCGGTGGACATGCCCTGCGCGATCAGCGTCGCAGCATAGACGACCAGCCGGGTGGATACACCTTCCTCGAGGTCCTGACCCTTGAGCCCGCGCAACTTTCCCGCCAGCCGCACCAGCGGCTTGCAGCGTTCCAGCGGCAGGCCGCTTTCCTCCGCGACCACCTCGGCCTCCAACTCGGGCGAGGGAAAGTCGAATTCCAACGAGATGAACCGTTGCCGGGTCGAGGGTTTGAGGGTTTTCAGGATGTTCTGGTAGCCGGGGTTGTACGAAGCCACCAGCATGAAACCGGGCGCGGCCTCAAGTTCTTCGCTGGTTCGGTCGATCGGCAAGATGCGCCGGTCGTCGGTCAGTGGGTGCAGAACGACAGTGACGTCCTTGCGGGCTTCGACAACCTCGTCAAGATAGCAGATCGCGCCTTCGCGCACCGCGCGGGTCAGGGGGCCATCGACCCAAACGGTTTCTCCGCCCTTCAGTAGATAGCGTCCGATCAGGTCGGCGGCGGCGAGATCGTCGTGGCACGCCACGGTATAGAGCGGGCGGCCAAGTTTCGCAGCCATATGGGCTACAAACCGGGTCTTGCCGCAGCCCGTCGGTCCTTTCAGCAAGACCGGCAGGTCGTTGTTGTAGGCGGCGGTGAACACATCGCATTCATCACCTTGGGCGAGGTAGAAGGGGGCGTTTGCCGCCCCCTCTTTCAGGTTCATGGAGCCATCCATATCCATCACTCCGCAGGGGTTTCGGCTGCGCCGGGTTCAATGACCTCTTTCCGGGGAACCCAGATCGAGTAGATGAACAGCAACGCTCCAAGAACCACGACCACACCGGAGCCAAGACGCATCCAGTAGAAGATCGCGATTTGGTCTTGCACGTCCATGAAGTAGTCACCGACCACACGCTGCATGTGCGTCTGCACGGTTCCACCGAAGGTCAGGACGAAGGTCATGAAGACCATGCCGCTGGTCATCAGCCAGAACGAACCCATATTCAGAACCTGATTATAGGGATCACGGTTCTTGAGGATCGGCATCGCGTAGCTGAAGATAGCCAGATTGAGGCAGACATAGGCTCCGTAGAAGGCCAGGTGCCCGTGTGCCGCGGTGATCTGCGTACCGTGGGTGTAGTAGTTCACCCCGTGCAGCGTGTGCAGGAAGCCCCAGACACCGGCGCCGAAGAACGCCAGCGTGGCACAGCCCAGCGACCACAGCAGCGCGGCCTTGTTGGGGTGGTCCCGACGACCCTTCCAGACCATGACGAAGGCAAAGGCCATCATCGCGAAGAACGGGATCACCTCGAGGCTGGAGAAGATCGACCCGATCCACTGCCAGTATGCAGGCGTACCGATCCAGTAGTAGTGGTGGCCGGTGCCGAGGATGCCCGAGAACAGCGCGGCAGCGACGATGACATAGAGCCATTTTTCGACCACCTCACGGTCAACACCGGTCAGCTTCAGCATCAAGTAGGCCAGGATCGAGGCCATGATCAGTTCCCACACACCTTCGACCCACAGATGGACGACATACCACCAGTATTGTTTGTCGAGTGAAAGGTTGCCCGGGTTGTAGAAGGCAAACAGGAACAGCAGCGCCAGACCCCACAGCCCCAACAACAGGATGTTGGTAATCGCGGTCTTTTTGCCTTTCAGAACGGTCATCGATACGTTGTAAAGGAAGATCAGCGCGGCCACGACGATGCCCGCCTTGACCCATTTGGGTTGTTCAAGGAACTCGCGCCCCTCTTTGCCCAGCAGCCAGTTGCCTTCGAACAGGTTGAAGACATAGGTCACGACCACCCCCAATGTGCCGACCACAAGGATGATCAGCTGCAGATAGGCCAGCTTGGGTGAGTGGATCTCGCGTTCCGCCTCTTCCGGGATCAGGAAGTAGGCCGCACCGAAGAAGCCCAGAATCAGCCAGACGATCAGTGAGTTGGTGTGCAGCATCCGCACGATGTTGAACGGCAGAAGCTCACTCAGGAAATTGGGGAATACATAGATGAAACCGGCCAGAAGACCGCCAATCACCTGTATCGCGAACAACGCCATGGCTACCGCAAAGTAGGCATAGGCGATTTTTTGGGATTCGTATTTCATTGCTCCGTTCCCTTTCTCAGCCTGCCTCGTTGGGCGGCCAGCCCTGTGCGTCGATATTGTCCGTCCAGATCAGGAAGTTGGTCAGGTCACGGATTTCTTCGTCGCTGAGGTTGAAATTGGGCATTTGTCGACGACCGGGAATGCCGGTCGGTTGTGCTTCCATCCAGCCCTTAAGGGATTCAAAGGCTGATTCCGGGTCGTCCAGCACGCCCCAGCGTGTCATCACGTTGCCGACTTCGGGGGCAAAGTAGGCCCCTTCACCCAGAATCGAATGACAGTTCACACAGGCGTGTTTTTCCCAGACATGTTTACCCCGAACCACACTATCATCGAGTTTCGCGGCATTTTCGGAATTGACGATATACCAGTGGGAGTGGGCCGAAAGGGCCAAAAAGATGAGAATGAAGAACAGTGACCCGCCATAAAAAATATTGCGGGCCATGCTCTTTGTCATGACGTCTCGCATCGCGCTCTCCTTTGCGCAGATTAGCTAGTGAGAGCAACATGCCGGGCGGGAGCCGGCGATGCCTTAACGAAAGTCAAGGCCTGTCACGAGATCAACCGGACGGTTCAGAATAGAGCGATTTGGACCCGCTGATCGTCAGGAGAAAAAGATCTGCCAATCAATTTGCGAACAGCATTGCTTTTTTGAGTGCTCTCTCCATTGTATGGCCTTTAAATTGACGCAAGTTTTTGCCAAGCGGTATGAAAGGAAGGAGAGTCAGCGCACTTTCCTTACTGTGGGTAAGATTTCCGGTGCCTCGGTAGCGCCAATGGTTAAAAGGTACGAGTATGGCAAACTATTCCTATATTGGTTACGCCCCCGGGGTCATTACGGTCGATTTTAATTTTGGCCCCGACTTCATTACGCTTGACCCCAATTTCGATCCCGCAACAGACCGTCGTGTATTTGATGTCACCGATGCAGCTGGCGGAACGATCCTGAACGGGGCGAACCCTCTGCCCGATACTGGCACTGTGTTCAATGGTGACCGCTTCAATAACGAAAACGGTGACGACGCCACGCAAACTGGTGTGGTGACCAACCTGGACGGATCGACTACTTTTGCCGACGGAGACATCTACCTTGAAGAATCCTACTCCCTGACCAATCCAGCGGGCGGAACGATTGACGTGTTTCGGGTCGAAGTTGAAGGCACATTGGTTGGCTACATCACGTCCGAGCCTCTGGTTCCGGGTCTGACCTATACGTTCCAGGCTTCGAACGTTACTCCGACCAACGCCCCTGACACTACGGATCCCTCCGCGATTGTCGATGTACCGTGCTTTGTGGCGGGAACACGGATCATGGCCCCGACCGGTCCAACACCGGTCGAGGATCTGAAAGTTGGCGATGTCGTTTTGACCGCAGACAATGGGCCGCAACACATACGTTGGATTGGCACGCGACATCTGGACCAAGCGGCGCTTCGCACCCGTCTGAGGCTGAAGCCCATCCGGATCGAGGCCGGTTCACTGGGCGATCAGTTGCCCCAGCGCGATCTGTTCGTGTCACCGCAACACCGTATGCTGGTCCGGTCCCCGATTGCCGTCAGAATGTTCGGCGCCGAAGAAGTTCTTGTTCCTGCACACATTCTTGTGGGCGTTCCTGGCATTTCGGTCGCCGAGGACACTTGTGCGGTGACCTATGTCCATCTTTTGTTCGACCGTCATGAAATCATCTATGCAGAAGGCGCACCTTCCGAAAGCCTGCTCACCGGCGCGCAGGCCCTGTCCAGTGTTCACTCTGACGCACGGTCAGAAATTCTTGAACTGTTCCCTGAATTGGGTCAGCGCAATTTCGTTCCGCCGGCCGCACGACGGATACCGGATAAAGGGAAACGTGCCCGTGCGCTGATCCGTCGCCATATCAAAAACGAGCGGCCTCTGATCGCTGGAAGATAAGTTCAGTCTTTACAAGCTTCAGGTTTGTTTCACGGCACGGGGGCCAGTCAGGGCAGGCCACATGGCAAACAGGTACAGTCCTGTTGCGGCGATCCAAAACCCGTCCGCGGTCAACATCGCTGTCATGTAACCTCCCGCCAGTCCGGACCCCAGCCAACGCACAAGCGCAGCAACCGCCATCAAGCCATAGGCAATCACCATGGGCTTTGGCGCGACAAGGGGACGACCGCTGTGGCCCAAGGCGGCGCGGCTCATGACGGCAAGGGTCATGCCGCCAACGCAACCGATGCCCAGAACGTGGAGCGCGCCGATCTCATTTCCCATTCCAATGGCTGCCAACCCCCAAAGAATCAGACCCAAGGCCAGCATCCCGAGGCCCAGATGCAGGGCGATCAGGATCGGTTGACGCAAAGCCCATCCGGTTCTCCAACGCGCCATGCGCATCATTTGAACACCACCCATCGACAGGGCAACGCTTCCCGCAAGAGGCCCGACATCAAGTGCAAGCACAAGCAGGGGCAGCAGCAGTGCCAGAATCATCGTCGCCCTGTCCAACCAGGCCACAGATACCGGCCACGATGCTTCGGGTTGACCAGCTCTCTTCATTGCATTGCGGGTAAAAGCTGGCGTAATCCGGCCGCCCAGGATCGCAATCATCGAACACAAGGTCAAAAGTCCGGCCCGGATGCCGGTGTTCAGTGTATCCACCGTGACCCCCATCCATTCCAAGTGAACCATTACATTCGAGGCCAGAACCAGAATCAGAAGATACAGAAACACCACATTCTGAGGCTTGGGCCGACGGACCAGTTGACTGGCAATCTTCAGCGCCAGAATGGGAACAAAACTCAGGTCCACGATCGCGACGACCATGGGTGACAACGCTCCGGAAAACCAGACCGTCAGGCGCCCGGCCATCCAGATCAATGCGACTAGCGTGATAAAACGGGCCCGCGCCTCGGGCGCACCAGTCCAGTTCGGCACGGCGGTCAGAAAGAAGCCGCCCAGAGCGGCCGTTGCATATCCAAAAATCATCTCATGAGCGTGCCACATGACCGGGGGCATGGCGTAGCTTTGTTCCATGTGAGGCATCAGCCCGTCCAGCGACGCCAACCACACGCCCCACGCGACCCCTGCAAACACACCATAAAGACCCGCCGAGAGGAAAAAGACCCGAAACCCTTCACTGAAAACACGTGCGATTACAGCTGTCATGCCTGCTCTCCATAGCTTTTCCCGCCGTTGAGCAATGTGTAGTTCCTTCACGACGCGGCGCCCTTAACCGAAATCAAGACAAGGCTTAAAGATGCGGTAAAAACACAAGATTTATTGAGGGGTTTTGACCTGAGTTTTCTGTCCAAAGCGCTCAGTCTGCACCTTTCCCGTTGACTTTGGTCAAGGATGACATCCTCGTGATGCTTCACTCTCAGCAGCGCCTCACCACGCATATGGAGAGTGATCATGTCACTTGGAATCAGCTACAACAAACCCGGCCGCGCCTTTGGGGTCGGATTGGCAATGTTGTTGGGCAGCGTCGCTGCTCCGACTTTCGCCGAAGAGCCAACTTTGAGCGAAGAAGTCTTTGAATCGTCTAAGCAGCTCTATTTCGAACAATGCGCAGGCTGCCACGGTGTGCTGCGCAAGGGTGCCACAGGTAAAAACCTGGAACCCCACTGGAAAAAGACCGCAGCCGACGGCACGGTAACCGAAGGCGGCACCCTGCAACTGGGGCAGGAACGCCTTGAAAAGATTATCGCCTGGGGTACCGAAGGCGGAATGAACAACTTCTCGGACATCATGACCGAGCAGGAAATCAAGGACATGGCGACCTACATCATGATGGAGCCGCCAAAGCCACCTGAAATGTCGCTGGAACAGATGATGGCGACCCGCAAGGTTTACGTCGAAGAAGAGGACTATCCGACCGAGCCGCTGCACGGTCGTAACTGGGAAAACTTCTTTGTCGTCATCGAACGTGACGTAGGCAAGGTGGCCGTGATTGACGGTGACACTAAAGAGGTCCTGACCCACATCCCGACCGGCTATGCGGTGCATGTTCTCAAAGCATCCGAGCACCACGCGCTGGAAGAGCCGGAACAGCCCGGGCGCTTCTGGTACACCATGGGCCGCGACGGCAAGATGACCAAGATCGACCTCTGGCAGACGCCGGACAAGATGTTGGTATCCGAGGTCAAGATTGCCTATGACGCCCGCGATGTCGCCGTGTCCGGCGATGGCAAATACGTCATCGGTGGTGGCTACTGGCCGCCGCACTTTGCAATCGTTGATGCCCAGACCATGGAACCGCTCAAGGTCGTATCGACCCGTGGCGTGAACGTTGACGGCGAGTATGTGGAAGAAGCCCGTGTGGCCGCCATCTACACCACGCCGAACGAACCCACCTGGATCGTTGCCGTTAAAGAGCTGGGACAGTTGTGGCAGGTCGACTACACCGATCTGGACAACCTTCGGATCGACAAAATCGACAGCGCCAAATTCCTGCATGACGGGTTCTTTGACCCGACCGGCCGGTATTTCCAGATCGCCGCAAACGCGTCGAACAAAATGGTGGTCGTTGATACCGAGACCCACAAGCTTGAGGCGATGATCGACACAGCCGCATTGCCGCACCCGGGTCCGGGCGCCAACTGGGTCGACCCGAACTGTGGGCCTGTGGCCGGCACAACCCACCTTGGTGTCGGTACTGTGACCGTATGGGGTAACGATCCTGAAAACCGTCCGGATGACGCCTGGAAAGTCTGCTACGAAGTGGAAACCGACGGCCCCGGCCTGTTCGTCCGCACCCACCCGAACTCGGATTACATCTGGGCTGACCAGACCAAGCATCCGGAACCGGAAGTGCAGCAATCCGTGCAGGTCATTTCGAAAGAAACCGGCGAGATCGTGAAAACGATCCAGATCACTGAAGACGAAGGCAGCGCCGCTGTTCACTTCGAATTCAACGCCGACGGCACAGAGGTTTGGGTTTCCAAGTGGAACCTGTCGGACTCGAAAGAACCAAATGGTCAGATCGTGATCTTCGACGCGAAGACGCTGGAAGAGATCGGCCGCATCGATGGGCTTTACGCCCCGACCGGCAAGTTCAACGTCTACAACCGGTCGAACCACGTCACCTGACGAGGGTGAGACCATTACAGGAAAGGGCGGGCCCCTCGCCCGCCCTTTCCTTGTTCGAGGCATCAGCCAAACTCACCGGCCTGCCACTAAGGGCCAGACAATACAGCCAAAACGGAGCCCGGATATGACCTCCGAACCGGATAAGAAAAAACCGATCTGGCGCCGGTATTTCCTATGGGGAATGCCTGTGGCCGGTATCGCCGGAGCCTTTGCCGCCGGCATCATCTTCTGGGGCGGGTTCAACACCGCCATGGAAGCCACCAACACCAAGGAATTCTGTATCTCATGTCACGAGATGCGTGATTTTGTTTACGAAGAATATACCGGCACGATTCACGACGTGAACCGTTCGGGTGTGGGTGCGGTCTGTTCCGATTGTCACGTACCCAAAGACTGGACCCACAAGATGATCCGCAAGATCAAGGCCTCCAAAGAGCTGTATGGCAAGATGGTCGGAACCATCAACACCCGCGAAAAGTTCGAAGCCAAGCGTGTGCATCTGGCCATGAATGAATGGGAGCGGATGAAGTCCACCGACTCGCGCGAATGCCGCAACTGTCACGATTTTGAATCGATGATGCCCGAGTTCCAGAAACCCCGTGCCCGTCAGCAGCACCTCAATGCGATGAGCGTCGGACAGACCTGTATCGACTGCCACAAGGGGATTGCACACTCGGATGCACGCGACCGGGCGGACGAAGAGTATCTGGAAAAGCTTGAAGCACCAAACCCGGACTTCATCCGGCCGATCCCACCAGAATACCTGGCCAGTCTTGAAAAGATCGAAGCCAAGGAGGCCGCCGAAGCTGAAGCAGAAAAAGCCGCCAAGAATGCTCAGCAAGAGGCCGTGCAGGCCCAGATCGCAGCGGCCGTTGACGCTGCTTTGGCGGAAGAACGCACAAAGGATTCCGGTGAAGAGGCCGCAGCACCTTCGGGTGGAGCAAGCGACGTTGCGTCCAACATAGACTGGAACGCCGTGACCGGTTCGGATCTGAAACTGTTCTATCCCGGTCAGGCCTCGTTTGAATGGGTTCAGAACGGCAAGTTCCATGGCGGAGCGCGCCCCCTGACCAAAGGCGGAGATCAATGCACCACCTGCCACGCCAAGGAACTGGACACCATCGGCAACAAGATCGTTGCAGGTGGCGATCTTGAACCGACTCCGATTCCGGGCAAACGCGGTGTCATCGACGCAACCGTTCAAGCGGCACATGACGACGAAAACCTGTACATTCGTCTGCAATGGCCGGACGCAGGTCACAACCCTGCCCCGTTCGTCGATGGCGGCAAGATGGATCCGGACAACCAGATCAAGGTTGCCATGATGATTACCGGCACTGGTATCGAGCTGGGCGATCAGGTGGGTTGCTGGGCCTCGTGCCACGCTGACAACACGTATATGCCTTTTGCGCCCGAAGCGGATGGGATTGCTGCAAACGCAGAAGTTGCCGGTCGCCTCAGCACACAGGACAGCGTAACCAAATACATCAGCGAAAGTCGCACGGATGTTGAGGTCAAAGGCCGCCGTGGCAAAGCTCTAGGTGGCTGGGACAAGTTGCAGGCCGCAGAACAGATCGAGCAGTATCTGGCCGACGGCACCTATCTTGATCTGATGCGTGTCTACGCTGACGGCAGCGCCACCAACGGCTATCTGCTAGAGCAGCGCGTGGTCAATGATGGTGAAATCGCCGCGTCGGCTGAACTGTCCGGCGGCATGTGGACCGTGGTCTTTACCCGCCCACTGAACTCAGGGGCGCCCGGTGATGTGCCGCTGGAAGCAGGCCAGACCTATACCGTCGGCTTTGCCATCCACGACGACTTCGCTGCTGCAAGGTTCCACCACGTGACGCTGAACACCAGCCTGGCACTGGATGACGACAGCGCGTTCATCAACGTGGTCAAACAATAACGGATCGAGGCCGGATCATCCGGCCCCGGCCACCTTTGGAAAGGAGACATGGACCATGAAACCCCAACGCCTTCTTCCCGCGCTACTGCTTCTGGCCGCGCCCGCCTGGGCGGACGAGACCGCCGAAATCTGTGCCGAGGCTGAAGAGCGCTACGTCGAGCTGTTCGGAGAACCCTCGTCCGCTGTCGAGGACGCTGAAGTGGTACTTATGTATAAATACAATTTTTGCCCGTCCGAGTTGACGGTTAAGGCAGGCACAACTGTCCGGTGGGTGAATGTCGACAAACGCACCAGCCACTCAGTTCTGTTGAAGGACGGAAGCAAACCTGAAAGTGATCGCCTGTTCCCGGAGGAATCAGTTGAGCTGACCTTCCTCACGCCAGGCCCACAGGACTATCTGTGCGGCCCGCACTGGGAGACACAGAACATGATCGGAATGATCACCGTCGAACCCTGAAGCAAGGCACAATACAGGCAAGATGAAGGAGCGCGGAGGCAAATCCCGCGCTCCTTAACTTATGTCAAGGAGGTTGGTTATCGAATGGGCCAGTCTTCCCTCAAGACCCGCCCGGCTCACCCAGCAACGTCTTGCAAACGCAACGGATCTGCATGGGACACCGGGTTACGAAGACTTTCAGACCAAGCGAGTTTGCACATGAGCGGTAAGGTATTTCTGATTGGCGCAGGCCCCGGCGATCCCGAACTGATGACCCTGCGCGCACTGCGGATGCTGCAAGAAGCGGACGTAGTGGTTTATGACAGGCTGGTGTCAGCCGACATTCTGAATTTACACGCGGAAGGCGCACGGCTGATCCCTGTCGGCAAAGCCCCCAAATGCCACACCGTTCCGCAGGACCGCATCAACGAAATACTGCTCGAAGAGGCCAGCGCTGGTCACACGGTTGCACGGCTGAAGGGCGGCGACCCCATGATCTTTGGTCGCGGCTCGGAAGAGGCTGCTTACCTGATTGCCCGCAGTGTTGCTGTCGAGTACGCACCGGGCATTACGGCAGCCCAGGGGGCGTCTTGTTCGACGGGTGTGCCGCTGACCCATCGCGGGCTGGCAACCTCGGTTCAATATGTCACCGGGCACAGGCAGGCCGACAAAGTGCTGGATCTGGACTGGAAACGTCTTGCCGATCCGGACTCGACATTGGTGGTTTATATGGGCGTTGCCAATATCGGTCAGATCGCCATGGGACTGATGACCGAAAACCTGCCGGGCTCGACATCGGTTCTGGCAGTGGGCAAGGCCACAACACCTGATGAGCGTCGTCTTGTATCACGGCTTGACCAACTGGCCACGGATGTGCGCGCAGCCGAGCTGAAGGCGCCGACGCTGTTTATCATTGGCAAGGTGGTTTCGCTCTATGCCGAACGGCCCGTGACCGAGCTTCTGGAACAGGCCCATGGCTAAGCTGGGAAGAAGAGACCGAGGGATTGACCCAACACGTGCCGGCAGATCGCCGGGGCGGTCGGGATGGGCTGGGCGGACCTGCCTGACCATTGCGGTTCTGGCCGCGACCTCCGCCTTCGCGGCTGATGTCATCGACCCCGACACCCTGAAAAGACTTGTGCATCAGGATTGCGGTTCCTGTCACGGCTTGTCCCTGAAGGGCGGCCTTGGTCCTGACCTGCGCAGTGAAACACTGGGCCACTACGACGCGGATGTTTTGACCAGCGTCATCCTTGACGGCATCCCTGACACCGCGATGCCCCCATGGCGGCCTCTGATCAGTGAAGAAGAAGCCGAGTGGATCGCCCGTTACCTGCTGGAACAGGAGTCACAATGAAACACTTCATCCTTGGCCTTGCAGCCACATTGATGATGTCCGCAGCTCAGGCTGAACCAACCGCGACAGGCGATCTTGGCCTCGTCATCGAACGTGCCAAGGGCTCGGTTCTGCTGGTGGATCAATCCGACCGTGCAGCTCTGGCCCGGATTGAGGGGTTGGGCGATCTATCTCATGCATCTCTTGTCTATTCGCCCGATGAACGGTTTGCCTATGTGTTTGGCCGCGACGGAGGACTGACCAAGATCGACATCGTGACCCGTCAGGTCGTGAACCGCGTCGTGCAGGCCGGAAACGCCATTGGAGGAGCGATTTCGGACGATGGCAAGCTTGTGGCTGTTTCGAACTATGAACCCGGTGGCGTGCGCGTCTTTGATGCGGACACTCTGGAGATGGTCGCTGACATCCCGACCGATAGCAAAACCATCGGCCTGGTCGATGCACCGGGTCGGCGGTTCGTTTTTACGATGTGGGACACTGGGGAAACCTGGATTGCCGATTTCGCAAAGGGCGCACCAGAGATCACCAAAATCCCGGACATGGGCAAAAACCCCTATGACGCGCTGATCACTGCCAATGGCCGCACCTATATCACAGGTCTGTTTGGCGAGGACGGCCTGACCGCGCTGGACCTGTGGGCCGAAACACCCGAACCGATCCGGGTTCTGCCCGATTACGGGCGTGGTCAGGAAGAAATGCCGGTCTACAAGATGCCTCATCTGGAAGGCTGGGCTCTTACGGGTCGCGAGTTTGTTTTGCCCGCTGTCGGCCATTACGAGGTTTTGTGGATCGATGCCGATACCCTGACCGAAACGGGACGGACCAAAACCCACGGGCAACCAGTCTTTGCAATGGCGCGTCCGGATGGGCGGCAGGTCTGGGTCAATTTCGCCCACCCGTTGAACGATACGATTCAGGTGATCGACAGCGTCAGCAAAGAGATCATCCACGAATTCAAACCCGGCCCGGCCGTATTGCACATGGAGTTCACGCCGCGCGGGCATGAGGTCTGGATCAGCGTGCGCGACGCCAACAAGGTCATGGTCTACGACACGCATAGCTTTGAAAAACTGCGCGAGATCGATGCAGACAGCCCGTCCGGCATTTTCTTCACTGCTCGCGCCCACAGAATAGGGCTGTAACCGATGCGACATATTACGGACCCGATCGACCGCCGTCTGCTGGACGAGTTTCAACGCGATTTTCCAGTTGCTGAGAGACCGTTTCAGGTGTTGGGTAACGCTCTCGGGCTGGACGAGGCCGAAGTCATCCATCGCCTGTCTCGGATGCGCGCCACAGGCCGCATTACACGGGTTGGTGCAACCATCACGCCCGGCGCGGTGACGGCCAGCACCCTGGCTGCCGTGTCGGCTCCGGAAGATCGATTGGAGGAGGTCGCCGCCCAGATCGATGCTGAACCCGGTGTGAACCACAATTATCAACGTGAAGACGCGTGGAACCTGTGGTTTGTCGCGACCGGGCCGGATCGCGCGCATGTCAACAATACCCTTGCGCGGATCAGTCGATCCACCGGATTGCAAGTGCTGGACTTGCGGCTGGTGCGTCCTTTCAACGTGGATCTTGGGTTTCGCATGACTGGAGGCACCAAAAACGTGCCCACAGCGCGAAAGGTCGATGCATCTGTCATGCGCGAGGGCGATCGTTGCCTGCTGCAGTCTCTGAGTTCCGGGCTATCTTTGGTCTCAGAACCCTACGCCGCTCTGGCTCGTTCGCTGAAAAGGGATGTCATCGACGTGATGGAGCGGGTCGAAGCCTTGCATGCCGCCGGAATAATCTCGCGGCTCGGCGTCATCGTGCGTCACCGGGCGCTTGGCTGGTCGGCCAATGCGATGGTGGTCTGGGATCTGCCGGCAGAGCGGATCGACACCGCTGGTCCCGCTTTGGCCGCCTACCCAGGGGTGACTTTGTGCTATGAGCGTAATCCGGTGCCCGATGTCTGGCCATATCGCCTGTATTCCATGATCCATGCCAGAACCCGAAGCGAGGCCTTGGAAACATTGGCGGGTGCGATTGCACTGACCGAACTGGCCGGAGCACGGCACAAGGTTCTCTTCTCAACCCGCTGTTTCAAGCAGACCGGAGCGCTGATTCAGGCCAAGGAGGCTGCCGCATGACGCTGGACCAAACGGATCGGGCGATCCTGAATCGCGTGCAAGATGATCTGCCACTGACCTCGCATCCTTACGCAATCGTGGCCGCAGAGCTGGGCCTGTCCGAGGCGGAATTGCTGACGCGTCTGAGCCGCATGAAAGAAGACCGCGTCATCACGCGCTTCGGTCCATTTTTCGACGCCGCGGCCATGGGTGGGGCTTTCTGCCTTTGTGCAATGGCCGTTCGAGCCAAAGATTTCAAAACCGTCCTGACCAAAGTCAATGCACATCCCGAGGTGGCCCATAATTATGAACGCACGCACCGGCTGAACATGTGGTTCGTGCTGGCCACCGAAACACCCGAGGGGATCGAGGCCGCCGCCGATGCCATCGAACGGGAAACGGGGATCTGCGTTCTACGTTTCCCCAAACTTCAGGAATTCTTTATCGGCTTTCGGGTAGCGGCATGATCGACGCAACAGACAGACAGATTATCGAGGCGCTGCAGGGGGGCTTACCCCTGACCCCGGCCCCGTATGTTCAGGTTGCCCACGAGCTGGGGCTGCAGGAAGATGATTTGCTTGAGAGACTGTCATCCCTCAAAGCGCGCGGGGTGATCCGACGGATCGCCGCAGCCCCCAACCACTATAAGCTGGGCATGACATCGAACGGCATGACCGTCTGGGATGTACAGGATGACCTGATCGGCGAACTGGGCGCTCATATCGGGGCCCTGCCCTTCGTCACCCATTGTTATGAACGGCCTCGCGCTCTGCCCGACTGGCCCTACAACCTGTTCGCCATGGTCCACGGCCAGTCGCGCGACGAGGTCGAAGACAAACGCGGCCAGATCGCCGCGATTCTGGGATCGGCCTGCCGGGGCAGCGACATCCTCTATTCCACGCGCATCCTGAAAAAGACCGGGCTGCGCCTGAGACAGAAAGGTTGATACATGTTCCGCCTGACCGAATACATGCATCAGCTGGTCAAACCGACTCCGGTGCGCAAACGTCGCCCCGGCGCGGTAAAGCCGGTTGTGATCTGGAATTTGACGCGGCGCTGTAACCTGAAGTGCCGCCATTGCTACACCGTCTCGGCGGATGTCGCGTTCCCGGGTGAGCTCAGCCATGAGCAAGCCATGGTAACCCTTGAGGATCTGGGCCAATTTCGCGTCCCGGCCTTGATCCTCTCGGGTGGGGAACCGTTGGATCGGTTCGATTTCTTCGACATCGCAAAACGGGCCCGTGATCTGGTGCCAATGCTGGCCTTGTCGACCAACGGCACCCGGATCTACGACGAAACGGCCGATATGATAGCGGATGTCGGATTCAACTACGTCGGCATCTCGCTGGACGGGATTGGAGCGACGAATGACTGGTTCCGTGGCGTCGAGGGCGCTTTTGCTGACGCCCTGCGCGGCGTGCGCGAATGCAAAGAGCGCGGTATCAAGGTCGGCCTGCGGTTCTGCCTGACCGAAGGCACGCAACATCACTTGCCTGACTTGCTGGCATTGTGTGACGATGAAGGTGTCGACAAGTTCTACCTGTCTCACCTTGTTTATGCGGGGCGCGGCGACAAGAACCGGGGTGAAGACGCTGAACATCAGCGCACCCGCAAGGGTCTGGACCTGTTGCTGGAACGCGCCTGGGAAGCCGCATCGGGCGGTCGTCCGTTGGATATCGTGACGGGGAACAATGACGCCGACGCGGGATATTTTCTGAACTGGATTCGCGCGCATTTCGACGCCGAAAAAGCGGCACATGTGCGCGAGCACCTGGCCGCGTGGGGCGGAAACTCGAGTGGTTTGGGTGTCGCCAATATCGACAATCTTGGCCGGGTCCACCCGGACACCTATTGGTCCGATTACACAGTCGGCAACGTAAAGACCAAATCGTTTTCCGAACTCTGGACCAGCGATGATCCGATGCTTGCCATGCTCCGCACCCGCCCACGCACGCTGAAGGGGCGCTGTGGAGCCTGCGAACTCAAGGACGTGTGCGGCGGCAATACCCGCATCCGCGCCTTGCAATTGACCGGTGATCCATGGGCCGAGGATCCAGCCTGTTACCTGACCAACCAGGAAATCGGTGTGGATACCGCAGGTGAGCGCCTTCAGGTCACACCGTTCCGGGGGAAAAGCCATGATCCGGCGCATCAGTTCTTTTAAGACACTCACGGTCAGCACATTATGGTCCGTACTTCTGGCAGGAACCGCATGGGCGGATGCCCCGTCGGACTACGCTGAACATTGTGCTTCATGCCACGGCGAAAACCGTCTGGGCGGAGTTGGCCCCGCGCTGATCCCGGAAACACTCAAGCGCATGCGGGGTCCGCGGGTAGCTGCCGTGATTGCCGAAGGTCGCACGGCGACACAAATGCCCGCATTCTCGCACGACCTGGATGCTCTGCAGATCGAGGAACTGGCAGGCTGGTTGAAATCGCCGTTGGAATCAGACCCGGAATGGGACGAGGCTGAGATTATGGCCAGCCGGACGCTGGACGAGGAATATGTGCCAGTGGATACACCCGTCTGGAACAGCGACCCGATGAACATCACGCTGGTCGTCGAGACCGGGGATCACCATGTCAGCGTTCTGGACGGGGATACGTTCGAAGTACTGGACCGGTTCGAAACTCCTTTCGCCGTTCATGGCGGACCGAAATTCAGCCCGGATGGGCGTTACGTCTTCATCATGTCCCGCGACGGGTGGGTTCAGAAGTACGACATTTGGGCACTGAAACAGGTGGGCCGTGTACGTGCCGGCCTGAACAGCCGCAATATCGCCATGTCCGGCGATGGCAAATGGGTGGCTGTGGCGAACTACCTGCCCAACAGCTTGACAGTGTTGTCCACTGAAGACCTTTCAGTCGCAAATGTCATCGAGGTCAAAAGCAAGAAGGGCCTGCCCAGCCGCGTTTCCGCTGTCTACCAGGTCCCTCCGCGGGAAAGCTTTGTTCTGGCGCTGAAGGATGTGCCCGAGATTTGGGAAGTGTTCTATGGCGCCAATCCCCCGCAATCCGGGCTTGGTCATGATTTCCGCATCGAAGGCCAGTTCAAGAACCCCGACCCCTTCCCGGTGCGCAAGATCACTACGCCTGACTACCTTGACGATTTCTTCTTCGACCAGAGTTATGAATATGTCATGGGAGCGTCCCGCGATGGCAAGGGCGGACAAGTGATTGATCTGGTGATCGGGCACAAGGTGGCCGATCTGGATTTGCCCGGAATGCCACATCTGGGCTCGGGGATCACATGGAAACACGGCGATACGACCGTGATGGCCACGCCGCACCTGACAGACGGCGCCGTGTCGGTGATCGACATGGAAAGCTGGGAAACCGTCAAACGGATCAAGACCGAGGGCCCCGGGTTCTTCATGCGCAGCCATGAGAATTCGCCTTATGTCTGGGCCGACGTTTTCTTCGGCCCCAACAAGGACGCAATGCATGTCATCGACAAGCAAAGCCTTGAAATCGTAAAGACCCTGCGCCCCGTTCCCGGAAAAACCGTGGCCCATGTCGAGTTTACCAGGGATGGCAGCCACGCACTGGTTTCGATCTGGGAAGATGACGGCGCCGTAATCGTCTATGACGCGCAGACGCTGGAAGAGGTCCGCCGCCTGCCGATGCGCAAACCTTCGGGGAAATACAATGTCTGGAACAAGATCACCTTCTCGGAAGGAACCAGCCACTGAGGGGAAATGGCCGGTTTGGAAACTGGCCATTCTGCTGTATCCGGCCACGGCGTTAACCGTGGCCATCAACCTGTTTTTGCTCGGCCTTATCCTGCACAGCGTCGGGTTCGGTGCAATCGAACCGGTTCCGGCAATCCTCTGGTCGATTCCGCTGGGCATTCCTGCGGCATGGTTGGCCGGTCGGTGGGTGCGCGGATTGATGGACGAGGCCGACGGGTAGGTGCAATTTGTCAGGCACCTGACCTAAGTCAAGTCTCCGCCTGAGAGAACCCCCTACGGTTCAGAAAAGAACGCCGAGCTGGATTCTCAATGCCTACCTTCCGCCCCCCGCATAGCCTGTTTGATCGCGTGTCCCGCGCGGTGTGCGGTTTGGTGGGTATTTTCCTTTTGCTTTTGCAGATGCTTGGCCCGGTGCTGGCGAGTCCCGGGGACAGCATGTGGATCGAGATCTGCTCGGAGGCAGGGGCGGTCTGGGTTGAACTGGACCTTGAGGAAGGCACTGATGACCCGACCGCACCTTGCCCGAAATGCGCCGATTGCGCGCTGTGCGCGGTGACAACGGCAGCGCCGCTGCCTGACCAGCCATCGCTGACGCAATCGGGAAATGTACGGATCGTACCCGCTGCAATCGAGGATCTGTGCATTTTGTACAACTCAAGGCGACTGTGGCCCGAAACCCGAGGGCCCCCGTTTGCGACCCAAGAAGAATCTGAACGCGCCCTGCGCGCGTCCGTGGCGTCCACCCTAGCAATCGGAGGTGCGCCGTGGTCGTAAGACGCGCAATCCATTTCCTGCTGGCTTTCACCCTGTCCTGCCTGATGGCGATCAGCGCCCATGCCGACAGCCTGGCCAGTTTCCTGCCCGACATCGAACCTGCCGATCTGGCCCCCGGTGCCGATGCCTTTGGCCCGGTGCGCGATGACGTCAAGGTCGCTCCCGTCCTGAAGGGCGGCGAGACCGTTGCCTGGGCATTCCTGACCTCGGACTTTGTTGGCACGACGGGTTATTCCGGCAAGCCGATCCACGTCGTTGCCGCCATCGATAACGATGCTGTGTTGACCGGAGTGCAATTGGTCAAGCACTCGGAACCCATCGTGCTGATCGGCATCCCCAATTCCCGCATGGTTGAATTGACCGAAGGCTATGCCGGCCTTGACCTGAAGATTGAAGCTGAAACCGGGGGTGAGGGGCACGACCTCGACATCATCTCGGGCGCGACCGTCACGATCATGGTTATCGACGACAGCCTTGTGCGTGGCGGCATCAAGGTGGCGCGTGCGTTGGGTCTGGGCGGCTTGTCGCCGTTGCAGGCCGATGGGCCAAAGCGCGAAGTCGATATGGCGCAGAATGCGGTCTATGACTGGTCGACCCTGTCGGGTGACGGCTCGATCCGGCGGTTGACGCTGGATGTCGGGCAGGTCAATGCCGCCTTCGAGGCCACCGGCGACCAGCGCGCGATCAAACGCCCCGAGCCGGGCGAACCGGATGACACCTTCATCGACATGCATATGGCGCTTGTCTCGGTTCCGTCGATCGGCAAATCACTGCTAGGCGACGCCGAATACCAGAACCTTGTGAACTGGTTGGACGAGGGCGAACAGGCCATTCTGGTGCTAGGTCGCGGGGCTTACAGCTTCAAGGGGTCGGGCTATGTGCGCGGCGGGATTTTCGATCGAATTCAGTTGATCCAGGGCGACAACTCGGTCCGGTTCTTCGACAAACAGCAAGTACGCCTTGGCAAGGTTGCAGCCCCTGATGCACCCAGTTTCACTGAGCTGGATATCTTCAAGATTCCCGCCGATGCCGAGTTCGACCCGACAGAGCCGTTCCGCCTGCAACTGCTGGTACAGCGTGCCGTGGGTGCAGTTGAGAAAACCTTTCTGACATTCGATCTGGGCTACAAACTGCCTGACCATTACCTGCTGCCCGTTGCAGCCCCAACGGTTGTAGAGGATGCAACCGGCGAAGCCGCCGCCAAAGCTGCCCTGTGGCAGCGCATCTGGAAGGATCGCACTGTCGAAATTGGCGTTCTTGGCGTCATGCTTCTGGTGCTGACTGCGACGTTCTTCTTCCAATTCCACGCGACGATGAATGCACGGGTCTTCTACTGGTTCCGCATCGGTTATCTGACCATGACTCTGTTCTTCATCGGCTGGTACGCCAACGCGCAGCTGAGCGTGGTGAACCTGATGGCGCTGGCGGGCAGCTTGCGCACCGGGTTCTCCTGGGATGCGTTCCTGCTGGACCCGCTGGTCTTTATCCAGTGGTTCGCGGTCGCTGCCGCGCTGCTGTTCTGGGGGCGTGGCGCCTATTGCGGCTGGTTGTGCCCGTTTGGTGCGTTGCAGGAGCTGACCAACAAGATCGCCCGCGCGCTGAAAGTACCGCAATGGACTCTGCCCTGGGGACTGAACGAGCGCCTGTGGCCTGCAAAATACATGATCTTCCTCGGTCTCTTCGGCCTCAGCTTTGTCTCGATCCCGTTGGCCGAGAAATACGCCGAGGTCGAGCCGTTCAAAACGGCGATCATTCTGAAATTCATGCGCGACTGGCCTTTCGTGGTCTTTGCGCTGGCCCTGCTGGGAATCGGGCTGTTCATCGAACGGTTCTATTGCCGCTATCTCTGCCCGCTGGGCGGAGCACTGGCGATCCCTGCCCGTATCCGCATGTTCGACTGGCTGCGCCGCTACAAGGATTGTGGCACGCCCTGTCAAACCTGCGCCAATGAATGCCCCGTTCAGGCGATCCATCCCACCGGTGAGATCAATCCGAACGAGTGCGTCACCTGCCTGCATTGTCAGGTGCTCTACCAGTCCGAGGACAAATGTCCCGTCGTTATCCGCCAACTGAAACGGCGGGCCAAGACAGGGTCGGTCCAACCAAAGACCCCCCTCGGACAACCACCGGCGAACCATCCGAACGCCAAACCGCAATCCGTTTCCTAAAAGGAGGAACGAACATGTCGGAACATGACAACAAACTAACCGTCACACGCCGCGGGATGCTGGGTGCAACTGCAACCGGCGCCGTGCTGGCCGGGACTGGTCTGGGCTCAACCCTGATGACCGCAAAACAGGCGAGCGCTGCGGCCAATGCCAATCTCGAACCCGGCGAGCTGGACGAGTATTACGGTTTCTGGTCTTCGGGTCAGACCGGTGAGTTGCGCATCCTGGGCTTCCCGTCCATGCGCGAACTGATGCGGGTGCCGGTGTTCAACCGCTGCTCGGCCACGGGCTGGGGTCAGACCAACGAGTCACTGAAGATCATGACCGAAGGGTTGCTGCCTGAAACCAAGGAGTTTCTCGCCAAGCGTGGCATGAAAACTTATGACAACGGCGACCTTCACCACCCGCATATGTCGTTCACTGACGGCACTTATGACGGCCGTTACCTGTTCATGAACGACAAGGCCAACACCCGCGTCGCCCGTGTGCGCTGTGACGTGATGAAATGCGACAAGATCACCGAGATCCCGAACGCCAAGGCGATCCACGGTCTGCGTCCGCAGAAATTCCCGCGCACCGGCTATGTCTTTGCCAATGGTGAAGATGAAACGCCGCTGGTCAACGATGGCAGCGTGCTGGACGATCCGTCGCAATACGTGAACATCTTTACCGCGTTGGACGGCGACACCATGGAAGTCGCCTGGCAGGTGATCGTGTCCGGCAACCTCGACAACACCGACTGCGACTATCAGGGTAAATACGCCTATTCGACCTCGTACAACTCGGAAATGGGCATGAACCTGGCCGAGATGACCGAGAACGAATTGGACCACGTCGTTGTCTTCAACCTTGCGGAAATCGAAAAAGGCATCGAAGCCGGCGATTATCAGGAGCTGAAGGGCGTCAAGGTTCTGGACGGACGTAAGGGTCAGAACAAGAAATACACCCGCTACATCCCGATTCCGAATTCGCCACATGGCATCAACACCGCGCCAGACGGCAAGCACGTCTGCATCAACGGTAAACTGTCGCCGACCGTGTCGATCATGGACGTCGCCAAGCTGGACGCGCTGTTCGAAAGCGATGCCGACCCGCGGTCCTGCATCGTTGGTGAACCGCAGTTGGGTCTTGGCCCACTTCACACTGCCTATGATGGTCAGGGCAACGCCTTCACCACGCTGTTCCTGGACAGCCAGATCGTGAAGTGGAACATCGACAAGGCCATCCGCGCCTACAATGGCGAGGACGTGGACCCGATCATCTCGAAGGTCGACGTGCATTATCAGCCGGGTCACAACTCCACCTCGATGGGTGAAACCAAGGATGCCGATGGCAAGTGGCTGATTTCGATGAACAAGTTCTCGAAAGACCGCTTCCTGAACGTTGGTCCTCTTAAGCCCGAGAACGAACAGCTGATCGACATTTCGTCGGATGAGATGAAAGTGGTGCATGACGGCCCGACCTTTGCCGAACCGCACGATTCGATCATTGTACGCAGCGACATCGTAAACCCGGTCAACGTCTGGGATCGCAACGACGTCACGTGGGAAGACGCCCGCAAACAGGCCGAGGCCGATGGCATCGATCTGGAAGAAGGCGCTGAAGAACCGATCCGGGATGGCAACAAGGTGCGGGTCTACATGACCTCGCAGGCGCCGACTTTCAGCCTCGAGAAGTTCACCGTCAAACAAGGTGACGAGGTGACGGTTTACATCACCAACCTCGATGACGTGGACGACGTGACCCACGGCTTCTGCCTGGGCAACTACGGTATCGCTATGGAAGTGGCGCCGCTGGCCACCGCCTCGGTCACCTTCACTGCCGACCGTCCGGGCGTGCACTGGTTCTACTGCCAGTGGTTCTGCCATGCGCTGCACATGGAAATGCGCGGTCGGATGCTGGTCGAACCGCAAGGAGCCTGACCCATGCGCTGGTCTCTGCTCATACCGCTCCTGCTCGGCTCGCCCCTTTGGGCGGCGGATTGGGATGTGCCCAACCGGGCGGGGGCCATCAATGAAATACTGGCGCAGGCGGCGGATGGAGACACCCTCCGCCTGAGCCCCGGTGTCTATGCCGAGCATCTCGTCCTGGACCGGCCCGTCACCATCGACGGGCAGGGCAAGGCCACCATTGACGGGCAAGGCACCGGCAGCGTCATCACCGTGACTGGCCCGGGCGTGACCGTGCGCGGTCTGACTGTGATCGGCTCGGGCTCAAGCCATGACGGGATCGACAGCGGAATCCAACTGACCAAGACGGCCCGCGCGCCGGTGGTCGAGAATAACGTTCTGCTGGGCAATCTTTATGGCGTCGACATTCATGGTGCCAAAGACAGTATCGTGCGTGGCAACCGGATCGAAGGACGTTTGGACCAGCGGATGAATGACCGCGGCAATGGCGTCTATGTCTGGAATGCGCCGGGCGCGGTGGTCGAGGGCAATGACATCCGCTATGGGCGCGACGGAATCTTCGTGAACTCGTCCAAGAAGAACACCTTTACAGGCAACCTGTTCCGCGACCTCCGGTTCGCAGTGCACTACATGTATGCCGACAATTCAGTGGTCAGCGACAATGTCTCGATCGGTAACGATCTGGGCTATGCGGTCATGTTCACGACAAATGTGAAGGTCGCAGACAACGTTTCGATCGGTGACCGTGAACACGGCGTGATGCTGAACTACGCCAACAAGAGTGAGATCACCGGAAACGTGGTGATCGGTGCCAAGGAAAAGTGCACTTTCCTTTACAACTCCAACAAGAACGAGTTCACCGACAACTGGTTCCAGGGATGCGGCATCGGAATCCATTTCACCGCCGGCAGCGAACGCAACCGGATCGTCGGCAACGCCTTTGTCGGCAACCGGACACAGGTAAAATACGTCTCGACCAAATGGGTCGAGTGGTCGGAAGACGGCCGCGGCAATTACTGGTCCGATTTTGCCGCCTATGATGTGGATGGCAACGGCATCGCCGATGCCCCCTATCGCCCAAATGACTCGATGGACCATGTGCTGTGGACCCAACCCGCAGCCAAACTGCTGCTCGGCTCTCCTGCCGTGCAGCTGGTGCGCTGGTCGCAATCCGCTTTTCCGGCACTGTTGCCCGGTGGCGTGATGGACAGCAATCCATTGATGCAACCCCCTGAACCCCCAGCTATGAAAAAGGTGCCTCATGACGGATAAGGCCCTGACTATTGACCATGTCAGCAAGGACCGAGGGCAAACCCGCGTTCTTGACGATATCACCCTGTCTCTTGCCCCCGGCCAGCGCGTTGCGCTGCTGGGCCATAACGGCGCAGGCAAGTCGACCCTGATCAAATCCATCCTTGGCCTGACGCCGATCCATCGCGGAGCCATTCGGATCGGGAACGCCACCCCCGGTAGCGCTCAGGCACGGCGCGAGACGGCTTATCTGCCCGAAGCGGTGTCGTTTCATCCCGCATTGACCGGGCGCGAGCAATTGACCCTTTTCGCAAAACTGTCCGGGACCAAGGCCGATGTGCCCAGCTTACTGGATCGTGTCGGCCTGAGCGACGCTTTGGACCGTCGGATTGGAACCTATTCCAAAGGAATGCGGCAACGTCTGGGTCTGGCGCAGGTGCTGTTGGGCCAACCGAAAGTGGCTTTGCTGGATGAGCCGACAAGCGGGTTGGACCCGATTTCACGGCAAGATCTTTATGCCATCATCGACGAGTTGGCCGCCCAAGGCACCGCCGTCCTGATTGCCAGCCACGCACTGACCGAGGTCGAGGCCCGCACCGACCGTATCGCCATCATGCGAAAGGGTCGGATGGTGGCCGATGACACCCTGAACAATCTGTCGGCGCTGGCCGGTCTTCCGATCCGTCTGAAAGTGCGTGCTAGCGCCAACGCCGATGCCTTGGCTGCTGAACTGGGTGGCAACCGGATCAACGGTGCGTTGGTGGAACTGCTCTGCACCCCCGCTGACAAGATGGAGGCTCTGCGCCGCATCGCCGGAATGGGCGACGCGGTAGCGGATGTGGAAATGACCCCGCCCAAGCTTGAAGATCTCTATCGTCACTACGCGCAGGAGGGACTGCAATGACCCGCTTTCTCGCCATCACCCGCACCGAAATGCTGATCCTGCGCCGCAACCGCTGGTTGCTGGTCGCTACGCTTATCATGGTGCTGTTCGCATTGGCGTTGACCTTTGCGGGCAGCGCGCCAACTGGCACGCTGGGCGTTGACATGCTGACCGTTTCGGTTGCGTCGATGACCACGCTGTCGGTCTACCTCACGCCCCTTCTGGCGTTGATGATCTCGTTCGACGCCATCGCCGGAGACGTGGACCGGGGCAGCCTGTCTCTGTTGTTGTCCTATCCGGCAGGGCGCGGAGAAATCCTGTTGGGCAAGTTCACCGCACATCTGTCTGCGCTGGCGTTCGCCATGACGGTTGGTTTCGGGATCGCTGGCGCAGTGGCTGCCTTCTTTGGCGGTGCCGGGCCGGAAAGCCTTATGGCTTTGGTCCGTCTAATTCTCACGTCCATCCTTCTGGGCGCCGTGTTTCTGGCGCTGGGATACCTGCTGTCTGCCATGGCTAAGGGGGCTACGGCGGCGGCGGGTCTGTCGGCCGGGCTCTGGCTGGTTTTTGTTGTCCTCTATGATCTGGGCCTGTTGGGGGCTGTCGTCATGGACAAGGGCGGCACCTTTACCCAATCCGTCTTTCCATGGGTGATGGTGGCCAACCCGGCCGACGCATTCCGTCTGTGGAACATCGCTGCGACCGAAGGAGTCGCGATGGCTTCGGGCATGACCGGGGCCGCGCAGGCCCTGCCTGTGTGGGCCGCGCCGGCATCTTTGTTGATCTGGCCAGTGATTGGCTTTGCCCTCGCGCGACTGGCATTCCGGAGGGTCGAGCCATGAAACCCCTAGTCCTGATTGCGTTGATCGCGCTGGCGGCCTGCAAGGAAGAACTGGCCGAAGCCCCCGACCCGGTCGACCTGACCCCTGATGCGCTGAGCTATTTCTGCCAGATGAACATAGCCGAACATGGCGGCCCCAAGGGGCAGATCCATCTGAAGGGATACCCCGCACCGCTGTTCTTTGCGCAGGTGCGAGACATGGTGGCATATCTCAAAAGCCCTGAACGAGATGCCGACATCACAGCCGTCTATGTCAGCAACATGGGCATTGCGCCAAGCTGGCGACAGCCGGGTATCTCGAACTGGATCGCTGCGGATGGCGCGACCTTTGTTGTTGGCGCCAATGTGGCGGGCGGCATGGGTGCGCGTGAAGTGGTGCCATTTGCCGATCCTGCTGATGCAAAGGCATTCATTGAAATCTACGGCGGGACCGCACTGGGCCTGCCGGACATCCCGGATACCGAAGTGCTTGGCCCCGTCGATCTTGAACTGCCGCTGGAGACCCCCGTATGACCGCCCTGTCGCGCCGCCGATTTCTGATCATCTCAGCCGCTTGTGCTGCGGCCACACCGGCCGCGGCCTCTGACGCGCGTTGGCACGGCACCGCGCTGGGTGCCGCTGCAAGTCTGCGTTTGGTCGGGATGACGGATGTTGAAGCTGCACCCATCATAGCGGCCGTTGAGACCGAGATTGCCCGGCTGGAAGATATCTTCAGCCTGTATCGCCCTCAATCGCAGCTCAGCCGGTTGAACCACGATGGTGTTCTGACTGCGCCTGCTCCTGAATTGTTGAACGTGCTGAGTCTCAGCACAGCGCTGCATCAGGCATCGGGTGGCGCATTTGATCCGAGCATTCAACCCGTGTGGAGGGCATTGGCTGCGGGCGCGCGCGCTGACGATCTGGTTGAATTTCAGCGGGCAATAGGCTGGGAAAAAGTAATTTTCGATGCCTCGACCATTCGCCTGCCCATGCCCGGAAGATCCGCGCTGACGCTGAACGGTATTGCGCAGGGCGCGATCACTGATCGGATCGCCGCACTGCTGCGTGGCTTTGGTCTGAGTGATGTTCTGGTTGATATGGGGGAAATTGCTGCTTTGGGCGCGCGTGGCGACGGTGCGCCCTGGAAAGTTGGGCTGGCAACACCGGATCACACGGTTCTGAAGCGGATCGCGCTGCGCGACCGTGCCGTGGCGACATCGTCTTCGCTGGCCACTCAACTGAGCCCCGGTCTTGGGCACATCATCACCCCGGACGGGCCAGCAAATCGTGAAAGAACGGTTTCGGTTTCTGCCCCGGAAGCAGCAATTGCGGATGGGCTGTCCACTGCACTTTGCGCGGCATCAGCCGACAAAGCGAGTGAGATCGTAGTACGTTTCCCCGACGCCCGTATCGAACTGAACGTATGACGAAGGATTACGTTTCTCAGGCAGATCAAGAAAAATTCGCGAAAAGTATGATATAGGTCAATTCGTACGCTGCTTCAGGCAGCTAGGAAGTAAAGACGCGAACCTATCTATCCAAATACGAGTCGCCAGCTATGAGCCAGATGACGAGCAGACGCGCTTTTCTAAGCGCGCGTGTCCTGCGGGAGGACCGCGATGCGATCCGTCCGCCGGGGGCAGTCGCAACTGGCTTCGGCGATTTGTGCACGCGTTGCGAAGATTGCGCCGGGGCTTGTCCCGAAGACATCATCACGTTCGACGACAGCGGCTTTCCCGTTCTGGACCTTTCCGCAGGCGGTTGCACCATGTGTGGTGACTGCGCTGACATTTGCCCGACCCCTGCGTTGCTGCCCGAGCGTGTTTCCGAATGGCCATGGCGCGCACGGATCGACGCCGCAAGCTGCCTGTCGATGAACGGAGTGAGTTGCCGCTTATGTCAGGACAATTGCGAACAGGATGCCATCCGCTTTCGCCTGCAACTGGGCGGACGCGCTGAACCGGCGCTTGAAACTGAAACCTGCATCGGTTGCGGCAGTTGTTCCGCCGCCTGTCCCGCCGGGGCCATCGCGATGCATCGCCCCGCCCCTCAACACCCGGAGGTGACCCAATGAATATCTGTGGCTGTCTAGTCCACATCGCCCCCGATTACACCGACGCCGCTCGCGCGGCGATGACCGGAACCCAAGGCGTCGAGCTTCATGCCGAAGCCCAGGATGGCCGGTTTGTTGTTGTTGTCGAGGATACGGCCGACCGGCTGGCCTCGGACACCATCATGGATCTGCACCAGATCCCCGGCGTGATCTCACTGTCACTGACTTATCACCATTTCGAAGATCTCGCGGAGACGGCTCCGCGTCCTGATGCTCCAAGCCAACCGTCCAGCAGGAGGCCCATGCAATGACCATCTCTGAATCCCGTCGTACATTCCTGAAAGCGACCGCAGCGGCAGCCACTGCCTCGGCTGCGGGCATTCCCATGGCCGCAGGTCAGGCCAACGCCCAGGTCGGCGCGCCCGATATTCGCTGGGACAAGGCTGCCTGCCGGTTCTGCGGCACAGGCTGTTCCGTTCTGGTGGGCACCAAAGACGGTCGTGTGGTGGCCACGCAAGGTGACCCAGACGCACCAGTGAACCGGGGACTGAACTGTATCAAGGGCTATTTCCTGTCCAAGATCATGTATGGCAAAGACCGCCTGACCACGCCGCTTTTGCGCAAGACCAACGGCGCCTATGACAAGAATGGCGAGTTCGAGCCGGTCAGCTGGGATGAAGCTTTTGATGTGATGGCCGCCAAATGGAAAGAGGCCCTTGCCAAGAAAGGCCCGACCAGCGTGGGGATGTTCGGTTCGGGTCAGTGGACGGTCTGGGAAGGCTATGCCGCTGCCAAGATGATGAAGGCCGGGTTCCGGTCGAACAACATTGATCCAAATGCGCGTCACTGCATGGCTTCGGCTGTGGTTGGTTTCATGCGCACCTTCGGCATCGATGAACCGATGGGGTGCTATGACGACTTCGAGCACGCCGATACGTTTGTGCTGTGGGGCTCGAACATGGCCGAGATGCACCCGATCCTATGGTCGCGCCTGACCGACACCCGCCTGACCAAGTCGGGTTGCGAAGTGCATGTGCTGTCGACTTTCGAGCACCGCTCGTTCGAGCTTGCCGACAATGGCATAGTGTTCAAACCGCAAACTGATCTGGCGATCCTGAACTATATCGCCAATTACATCATCCAGAATGGTGCGGTGAACGAAGAGTTCGTCAAGAACCATGTCAACATCACCAAAACAGCAACCGATATCGGCTATGGTCTGCGCGACAACAACCCATTGCAGCAAGAAGCCGAAAACCCGAACTCGGGCAAGATGGAACCAATAAGCTTCGAAGAATATGCCGAGGCTGTTTCCGAATACACACTGGAATACACTTCGGAACTGTCCGGTGTCCCGGCAGAAAAACTGGAGCGTCTTGCCAAACAATATGCCGACCCGGACCGCAAGGTCATGAGTCTGTGGACCATGGGTTTCAACCAGCACACCCGTGGGTCCTGGGTAAACTCGCTGATGTACAACGTGCACCTGCTGGTGGGCAAGATTTCGGAACCCGGCAACTCACCCTTCTCGCTGACCGGTCAGCCGTCGGCCTGCGGCACAGCGCGAGAGGTCGGTACTTTTGCTCACCGTCTGCCCGCCGACATGGTCGTCATGAATGACAAGCACCGCGAGATCTGCGAAACCTCCTGGAATGTGCCTGCGGGCACCATTCCGCCCAAGCCCGGCTTTCACGCCGTGCTGCAACACCGCAAGCTGAAGGATGGCGATCTGAACGCCTATTGGGTTCAGTGCACCAACAACATGCAGGCTGCGCCGAATATCAACGAGGAAGGCTATCCCGGCTATCGCAACCCGGAAAACTTCATCGCTGTTTCAGACCCCTACCCGACGGTCACTGCGGTTTCCGCTGACCTGATCCTTCCAACCGCCATGTGGGTCGAGAAGGAGGGCGCCTATGGCAACGCCGAGCGCCGCACCCAGTTCTGGCGGCAACAGGTCAAGGCCCCGGGCGAGGCCAAATCGGACCTGTGGCAGCTGATGGAGTTCTCGAAGCGCTTCACCGTCGAAGAGGTCTGGGGCGAAGAATTGCTGGCCACCATGCCGGAACACCGTGGCAAAACCATGTATGACGTCCTGTTTGCCAATGGCAGCGTCGACAAGTTCCCGCTGTCGGAGACCGCCGAGGGCTTTGACAACGATGAATCCGAACATTTCGGCTTTTACGTTCAGAAGGGTCTGTTCGAGGAATATGCCGACTTCGGACGCGGGCACGCGCACGATCTGGCACCGTTTGAAACCTATCACCAAGCCCGTGGTCTGCGCTGGCCGGTCGTCGACGGCAAGGAAACGCTTTACCGCTTCCGCGAAGGCTATGACCCATATGTATCGGCGGGCACCGGTGTGGAGTTCTATGGCCACAAAGACGGCAAGGCCAAGATCATTTTTGCGCCGTATGAACCTGCTCCGGAAGAGCCCGACGCGGAATTTGATCTGTGGTTGTGCACCGGTCGCGTGCTAGAGCATTGGCACTCGGGCTCGATGACACGCCGGGTTCCTGAGCTGCACCGCGCTTATCCATCCGCTGTCGTCTACATGCATCCGCAGGACGCCAAGGATCGCGGATTGCGCCGGGGCCAGGAGATTGTTCTGTCAACCCGTCGCGGCGAGGTCACCAGCCGGGTTGAAACCCGGGGTCGGAACAAGGTGCCACGCGGTCTGGTCTTCATGCCCTGGTTCGACGAAAGCCAGTTGACCAACAAGCTGACGCTGGACGCGACCTGCCCACTGTCGAAAGAGACCGATTTCAAGAAGTGCGCCTGTAAAGTCGAGCGCGCGTAACCAGAAAGGATCCTACGGGTCGTTCCCATGTCTCTTGTCGATAAACCCCTTTCGCCGCAGCGGCGCCGGTTCCTTCAGGACTCGGCGCGGGCGGCGGGCGGCTGCGTGGTCGCAGGATCGCTGCTGGCCTATCTGGCCCGCGACGCCCGCGCCCTGCCTGCCGATGCCTTGCGCCCACCCGGCGCATTGCCGGAGAAGGAGTTCCTGTCGGCTTGTATCCGTTGCGGTTTATGCGTGCGGGAATGCCCATACGACACCCTGAAACTGGCCGAACTTGGCTCGGATGCGGTGGCAACGGGAACACCATTCTTCACCGCCCGGGATGTTCCCTGTGAAATGTGCGACGACATTCCGTGTGTCGCCGCATGTCCAACAGGGGCACTGGACCCCGGGCTGGACAATATCGACGACGCCGAGATGGGGGTTGCCGTACTGGTCGATCAGGAAAACTGCCTGAATTTCCTCGGTCTGCGTTGCGACGTCTGTTATCGCGTCTGCCCCGTCATTGACGAGGCGATCACTTTGGAGACGGCGCATAATACCCGGTCGGGCCATCATGCGTTATTCATTCCCACCGTCCATGCCGACCAATGTACAGGTTGCGGCATGTGCGAAAAAAGCTGTGTTCTGCCCGAGGCCGCCATCAAGGTTCTGCCTGCCCGGCTGGCGCGCGGCAGTTCGGCAGAGCATTACCGAAAGGGGTGGGAGGAAAAAGCCGCCAAAGGTGCACCAGTGGTCGAGGGGATCATCGATCTGCCCGACCGTTTGCCCGGACCGGGAACCGACAATCTTGCCGCGCCCGGCGGATTTGCGCCGGAATATGATCTGCCTGGGGTGGGACAATGAGTGCTCGCACACATATGCCCGTAGGTCAGGAGGCGGTTGAAGGCAAAGGGTGGATCGGGGCGCATCGTTTTTTGCTGATGCGTCGTGCAAGTCAGCTGTTCTTTCTGGTTCTGTTTCTGCTGGGCCCATGGTTCGGCATCTGGATCGTGGAGGGCACTTTGGCGGGGTCACTGACGCTTGGCGTGTTGCCGTTGACCGATCCGTTCATCTTGTTGCAAAGCTTCGTCGCAGGCCATTGGCCCGCGATGACTGCGCTGATCGGTGGGCTGATCGTTCTGGTGATCTATGCCCTGATCGGTGGGCGTGCCTATTGTTCCTGGGTCTGCCCCATAAACCCGGTGACGGACGCGGCCAACTGGGTGCACCGCAAACTGGACCTGCCGAAAGGCTGGCAACCCAAGCGCGGCACTCGGTTGTGGATTCTGGCAACCGTCCTGCTGGTCTCGGGCCTGAACGGCGTGATCGCGTGGGAGTTGGTCAACCCGATCACCATGCTGCATCGCGGGCTGGTATTCGGCATGGGCTTTGTCTGGGCCATGATCGCGGCCGTCTTCGTCTTTGACGTTTTCGTCTCACGCCATGGCTGGTGCGGCCATCTATGCCCCGTGGGCGCGTTCTACGGGCTGATCGGGTCGAAAAACCTGCTGCGGGTCAGTGCAGCCAATCGCGCGGCCTGCGACGACTGTATGGATTGCTATGCGGTCTGTCCTGAAAATCAGGTGATCTCGCCCGCGCTGAAAGGCAAGCCGGGAAGCTCGCCCCTGATCCTGTCATCCGACTGCACAAACTGCGGACGCTGCATCGATGTCTGCGCAGTCGACGTCTTTAACTTTACTCACCGGTTCGACGACCATGTCGTTCAACCTTCCGATCCAGTTGCCGCGCCTGAGCCGCGCGCTGCCAGACCTATCTAGGGGAGTGCCAAGATGAAAAGAACAATCGTTACAGGCGGAATTGCCCTTCTACCCGTATTGTTGATGAGCGGATGGGCCCTTGCGCAATCCGCACAGGTAGAATCCCTGCGCGGGGCCGAGATTGACGAACCGGTGCCACTGGATCAGATCCACCGCAACGTCGAAGGGCGGCAGCAGCGCAATTATCGCCAGCAGCCGCCGTTGATCCCGCATTCGGTCGAACAATACCAGATCGACATTCGCACCAACCAATGTCTGTCCTGTCATGACTGGACCAAGGCGGGCGAGCGCAACGCACCGACCCTGTCGATGACCCACTATCTAGATCGCGATGGCAACGAGCTGGATCAGATTGCCGGAACCCGGTACTTCTGCAATCAGTGCCACGTTCCACAGGCAGACGCACCGCCACTGGTCGACAACGTGTTCCAGCCCTCCGCCAGCAACTGATCCAACGCAAGACTGAAAGGAGCACCGACATGGCAGACTCCCCTGAAAAACGCGGCTTGCTTGGTCGCCTCTGGAACGCGATCTGGACACCGGCAGTGATGTTCAGCTCGGGCTTTCTGATCCTTGCCGGCTTTCTGGTCGGTATTCTGTTCTGGGGTGGATTTCACTGGACGCTGGAACTGACCAACACCGAAGAGTTCTGTGTGTCCTGCCACACGATGGAAACGAACCTGGGCGAGTACCGGGAGACGATCCACTACAACAACCACTCCGGTGTACGTGCGATCTGCTCGGATTGCCATGTTCCGGATGAGTGGAGCCACAAGATCAAAGCCAAGATCATGGCCGTGAAAGACGTCTATCATGAACTGGCGGGCACGATCAGCACACCCGAAAAATATGAGGAACACCGTCTGGCGATGGCGTCGGCCGTGTGGAAAAAGATGAAAGCGTCTGACAGCCGCGAGTGCCGCAACTGTCACAACTTTGACTACATGGACTTCACCATTCAGGAAACACGCGCCGCGTCGGAACACCAACGCGCCATAGACAGCGGTATGACCTGTATCGATTGCCACCAGGGCATCGCGCACAACCTGCCACCCAACTACCTGGAAACATACGAGAAGGTGACTGCTGCACTGGACGGTGAAGTTGTGCAGGAGCACGCGACTGCCGCGGGTGACGACATCCGCGATTTCCTGAACAACAGCTCAAATTGATGTGGGGGCAGAGATGTTAGAGTTACTTGGAACCATTGGCAGCAACATCCTTGGTTTGCCCGGCATACTCGGTCTGGCCCTCGGCATGATGACCCGCAAGTTGTGGCTGGGCGCGACATTGGGCGGTGCAGTTGGTGTACTTGAAACGCTGGTTTTTGCAGGCTTCCAGTTTGCGCATGTAGAGCCACTGGAACTGATCATCTCGATTGTGGTCGGCATCTGTGCAGGAAGCCTGGGCACTGCCATTCGCATCAAAGGCGCAACGGCCTGAAACACAGCCGGTTTCACCATTTCGGTGGAACCGGCTTGTCCCGTCGGGCCAGGGCAGAATTGTCACAAAATCAAGGACTGTCTGCTTGTGCTTTCACGCTCGCTATCACCAATTCCGCATCTCCGGGTAAGGAGCGGAAGGATGCGGGCAATTTGCGATTGGTGATAAGCACGTCCTTCTCGGTCAGCCCAGGCAGGCGTAATGCCGGGCTGGTCTGGGCCTCGTTGAATTTTGTAGAATCAACAGCCATGAAGGTCTGGTCAGCGATATCAGACATCGCACGGGCCATGTCAGCCTCGCATTGGTCATAGACCATGAAGCCTTTGCTTGGATGCACCAGCGATGCCGACAATATGGCCGTCCGGGCCGAGAATCCTGCAATAACGTCATATGCGGCGCGGTCAAAGGCGGCCCCGTCGTGGTTGCGCAACTGTGTTCCCGCCATGAAGACCCTGTTGCCCTCTTCCATCGATAACGTGGCCGCGATGAAGGCCGAATTTGTCACCACCGTGAGGTTTTTCCGCGCGCGAAGTGCTTGAGCTATGAAGCCCGAGGTCGAACCCGTGTCGATGGCGATGGCCGAACCGTCCGGTATCCGCCCTGCAACGGCATCGGCTATCGCGACTTTGGCGGCGCGGTTCTTCGTCATGCGGGCCAGAAACGGTGGATCCAGCACATTTTGAGTGCTGACCAATGCACCATGCACCTTGGACAGGCTGCCTTTGGCGACCATCGGCTTCACGATTCGCCTTACGGTCTGGTCCGACACCTGGAGAATGCGCGCCAGTTCTATGACCGAAATTCGCCCATGCAGGTTTACCGTGCTGAGAATCTCTTGCTCGTATTTCGACATAAAGCGCCGCGTTATTTGTTGATTTCATCAGGTTACTTGTAAGGTTGACGCTGTTCAAGCGACTTACTTCAACACTATTCAAACTATTTTGTTGATTTATGTTGTTTTTGGATTTTTGATGAAAGCATATCAATTGAAGTGAGTTGGCGCATGACAACGCATTCGGTCAGACATCTCATCATTGGCGGGGGCATCATCGGATGCTCAATCGCGTATCATCTCGCACGGTCCGGTGAGACAGATGTTGTTCTTCTGGAAAGGGCGTCCCTGACCGAGGGGGCCACCTGGCATGCGGCGGGGCTTGTCGGGCAGTTGAGGTCATCACGCAACACGACGCGGATGCTGAAACGGTCCGTGGCGCTGTATGATCGTCTGGCCGAAGAAACCGGGATGGAGTTCGACTGGAAGAAGGTCGGAAGCCTGCGCCTGGCGGCAACCAAAGAGCGGCTTCTGGAAGCCAAGCGTCTAGCGACAATGGCCCGCAGCTTTGATCTGGAGATGGAGATAATCTCGGCGGCCGAGGCCAAAACGCTGTTTCCCTATATCGACGCGAAGGGATTGGAAGGCGCGGCCTTTATCGCCTCGGACGGTCATGTCGATCCCGCAGGCTTATGTCAGGCAATCGCGTCCGGTGCCCGGATGCACGGTGCCCAGATCCGCCAATCCGTGCAGGTTACCGATTTTGAAATCCAAAACAATCGCATCGCCAAAGTGACGACATCAGAAGGGGACTATGAAGCGGAAACCGTCGTTCTGGCCGCCGGAATGTGGAGCCGCGAGCTTGCCGCGAAACTCGGGGTCGTTGTCCCGGCCTGCGCCGTCGAGCATCAATACATCGTAACAGAACCCCTGCCCGACCCCGATCTTGTAAAACGCCTGCCAACCCTGCGGGATCCCGAGCGGCTGGTGTATTACAAGCCTGACGCGGGCGGAAGACTAGTGATCGGCGGGTATGAGGACAACACGCTGCCGTTCGGCGACAGGGGCATTCCGGGCGCGTTTGTCCGGCAGTTGTTGCCCGACAACCTGGAGCGGTTTGCGCCCCTTGCCGAACTGGCAGGTCGGGTTACGCCGGTTGTCAACACCGTTGGAATCCGGCAGGTCATCAACGGCCCCATCCCTTATTCCGCAGATGGCGATTTTGTCATGGGATGGGCGCCCGAGCTGGGAAACCTGATGCTGGCGACCGGATTTCTGTACGGCATCGCGGCAGGTGGTGGCGCGGGAGAGATGATCGCGGAGTGGATTGTTGAAGGCCGCCCGAGCCTTGATCTGTGGCCTCTGGACGTTCGCCGGTTCAGTCCGCATCACGCCACGCGCGCCTTCATGTATCCCCGCGCTGTCGAACACTACGCGCATCATTACAAGATGCGATATCCGGGACAGGAGGCGGAAACGGCCAGAAACCTGCGCCTGTCGCCACTGCATGAGCGGCTGAAGCAACATGGGGCGGTGTTCGGGTCAAAGAATGGATGGGAGCGGCCGCTCTGGTTCGCTCCTGTCGGTGTAGAGCCGGTGGATCAGTTGGATTTCCTGTCGCCGGGTTGGAAAGCCTATGCCGAGCAGGAACACAAGGCCGCGCGCGACGGTGTAGTTCTGATCGATCAAACCAGTTTCTCAAAGTTCGAACTGATCGGTCCTGGCGCGCTGGAAGCCCTTCAAAACCTCGCCGTTTCTAACATGGACAAGCCGGATGGCACGGTGATCTACACCCAATTGTGCAATGATCGCGGCGGCGTTGAAGCCGATATCACCGTCACCCGATTGGGGCGGGAACACTTTTATATCGTGACCGGGTCCGGATTCGGCGTGCATGACGCGGACTGGATCCGACGTCACCTGCCCCGCGACGGGTGCGCGCAGCTGATCGAAATGACATCGGCACGCGCCGTCATCAACATCTGCGGCCCCAAAGCGCGGGATGTGATGCAGACCGTTGCGGAAGAAGACGTCTCGAACCTTGCGTTTCCCTTTGCAACGGCCCGAGAGATCACTCTGGGAACGGCAAAGGTCCGCGCGATCCGTATAGGCTATGTGGGAGAGCTGGGATGGGAGCTGCATATTCCAACCGAGTTCGCCCTGCATGTTTACGACCTATTGTGGTATGCCGGTCAGAACCATGGCATCCGCGACATCGGCTACCGCACGATCGAGTCCTTGCGGCTGGAAAAAGGCTATCTTTACTGGAGTACTGACATCACCCCAGACTATTCACCAATCGAAGCAGGCCTTGGCTCCCGGGTACATTTGAAGTCCAAAGAGGACTTCATCGGACGGTCGGCGTTGGAGGCGCAGAAAGTGAACAGTCCTGACCGGCAGCTCTGTACATTCATCACTGAAGAACGGCTGCCGGTCACCGGAGGGGAAACCATACTGCAGTCCGGCAAGACAGTCTCGCTGGCATGCAGCGGTGGATATGGGTTTACCGTCGGCAAGACCATCCTCTACGGTTATCTGCCTGCGGGACTGGCTGGTGGGTCAGATTTCGAAGTGGAGGTGTTCGGGGAACGCCACGCCATCCGCCGCGTGGACGGGCCGCTTTATGATCCAGCAAACGGCCGGTTGAAAGCCTGAGGGAATGAGCGATGCAGAATGAACCAAAAAATGAGATTATTCAGGTCCTTCGCAACGTGGCGGGGTTCGAAACCCTTGTTGAGGCGGACATTCACACCCAGCGGCTGGGTGGGTTGACCAATCTGGTCTATCGCGTCGAAGGCGGGCCAAGGACGGTGGTTGTGCGTATCCCCGGTGAAGGCACCGAAGCCTATATCGACCGCGCGGTCGAAATCCACAACGCACGGGTGGCGGCAAAAGCCGGGGTCGGCCCCGAAGTTCTGTGGGCAGACGCGTCATCTGGCGTGATGATCAGTGATTGCGTGACCGACATCGTCACGATGACACCCGAGATGTTTGCGACGCGCCCGGGGTCTGCTGCCCGCGCGGGAAAGGCCCTGAAGCAGCTTCATGGCGCCCTTGAGCCGTTCAAGTTTCGGTTTGAGCTGTTTTCGATGATCAGCGAATACATGAAGGTGCTTGCGGACAAAAACGCCACCCTGCCAGAAGGTTACGCGGACGTCGTGGCTGAAGCGGCTCCGATCCGCGCGTTGCTGCGTGACAAACCCGGGACATTGGTCCCCAGTCATTGCGACCCGCTGTGCGAAAACTTTCTGGATGACGGCCAGCGCATGTGGATCGTCGATTATGAGTATTCAGGCATGAACGACGCCCTATGGGATCTGGGTGATCTGTCCGTCGAAGCCGGGTTGAGCGGCGAGCAGGAACTAGAGATGTTGACGGCCTATTTCGGAAACCCGCCCAGCGATGCGCAGATCGGGCGTATGGTGATCTACAAAGCCATGTGTGATCTGCTGTGGACCCTGTGGGGATTGATCCAGCACGCGGATGAAAACCCGGCCGAAGATTTCTGGGCCTATGCCACCAATCGGTTCGAACGGTGCAAGGCCCTGATGCTGGCTCCGTCCTTTGCGGCCCATGCGAGAGCCGTGGCGCAAGAATAGAAGGTTGCCCGCTGGCACATCAAACTTGGAAACCGGTTGTGACTTTGCCTGTCTCCTAGCTTTGGATCGCATCCGCCGACGCTTTAATGCCGGCAAAGGTCGGTCTGAGTTCAATTCAGGGTGACGACGGGACGTGGATTTTTTCTTGCGAAGTGGATTGGTTCCGGGTTCGCAGCTTCCTTATGCACGGCTTCGGAATACCTTCCTGCAAACCATTAAGAAGCCGCTTGGAAAGGCGCATGTCGGGTGGCTGTGTCCTTGACCTGAGCGCGCTGGATGTGATGCGAACCTGATGCAGGGCGTTTTGATGAGCAGACACGAACGCAACGCCATTTGAGTTTTATGACATGCAATCGTGAGTGTCCGATTTGCCGTTGGAACGAGGCAGAAAACGCTGCGAAACGAGGCGGTTCTGCCAGATATTTAATGTCGGCAACAGCGCTTGCGCAAATACGGCAACCTTGACGTCACGTCTGGCATATGACGACAATCTTGATAGTCCGGTCGTTCCGAGCCCTTGCGGGTATAATCAATTGGAAGCTGGAACCCGATGATTTGGCAGGAAAAACACGTGACGGCGTTATAATTCTGACGTATATCGGTCAATCAATGTAACAAGTTAACTGTGCGGCCTACGCCAAACATGGATTCAGCACAAAATCCTCTCTACTTTTGGATTATACATATACATTATGTATTAAGGGGAAAATCAGGGGGATAGATATGGACGGAGTCGCAAGACAATGACGCGAGTCCTTGAGGCATCACCACGCATTTCAAAAGTCCTTTATCTGGCAGATCTGAACGACTATGCCACTCTGTTTCAGAGAGAGGGCGTGGATGACGACATTCTGGACGAGTTGACTGATCCGGAACTGCGTGATCTCGGGTTGACGGTTGGTGAAAGGAAGCGGTTTCGGAAGGCGCAGGCCAGGCTGAAATCACAGGAAGCTTCGACGCGGCCCGAAGTTCAGTCGAATGCCGAGCGCCGGCATCTCACTTTGGTTTTCTGCGATCTTGTGGGGTCGACACGGCTGGCTCAGCGATATGACCCGGAAGACCTGATGCAGATCATGAACCTGTATCTGGATACGGCGATCGGCACCTTGAAACAACACGGCTGTCACCTGGCCTATCGGCAGGGCGACGGCATCATGGTGTATTTCGGATACCCGAAGGCCATGGAAGATGACGCCGAGCGTGCTGTGCGGGCGGTATTGGAAACCATTGAAGCCGTTCAGAATCTTGAAAACGAGTTTGGAGAAAAGCTCGACCTACGGGCGGGTATTGCGACCGGTATGGTTGTTGTGGGTGTCGTTTCCTCGAAAAGCCTGGGATCTCAGGACTTTCTGGTGGGTGAAACGGCGAATCTTGCGTCCCGTCTTCAGGGGTTGGCCGAACCGGGTGAAGTGATCATTTCTTCCGAGACCTGGCGGCTGACCCAAGGTGCCTTTGAATTCGAACCACGTGGCAGCCATGAGCTGAAAGGCTTTGACAATCAGCGCAACGTGTACCGCGTGGTGTCGGAAATCATTTCCTCCAGCCGGTTCGACGCGCGGGTGGGTCAATCTGCGGTCGATCTTGTGGCCCGGCAGGACGATCTTTCGACTCTGACCCAACTTTGGAGCGAGGCACAGGAAGGCTCAGGCAGGCTGACGCTTGTCGGGGGTGCGGCAGGTATCGGCAAATCAAGGCTGATCAAATCGCTGTCTGAAACGATCGGGGTCAAGCCCTTTACGTTGCAGTGCATCCCTCACCTGACCAGTCTTCCCCTGCATCCTATTGTAGGAGAGTTGAGGCGCGTTTCAGGTGATAAATCAAATGACAGCATCACATCTTCGATTTCCGACTTCGTGCAAACGGCTTCTCGTCTGAGTGAAGCCGATTTGCCCGTTCTTCTTGATCTGGCGGGTGTGGAGACCGGTGCCCCGACAGAGTCGGACCCGTTGAAGAAAGCGCGCAAGTCTCTTGACGTGATGCTGCGCAGTCTGGGCAGCCTGTGCGACAGGCGCGGTACTTTGTTGTTGGTGGTTGAAGACGTTCACTGGGCCGATGCTACCACATTGGACGTCCTGGATGCGCTTGCGTCAGCTTTGAGCAACTTTCCGGTACTGGTGGTTCTGTCCCATCGACCTGAATACGAACCTCCGGAACATTTCGAGAGCCGAGCCGCACGCATTAATCTGTCTCCGCTTGGCAACACCGAAGCATCCGAACTGGTTCGACGCGTGGCTGAGCCATACAGTTTGCCTGTCATCCTGATCAGGCAGATTATCGAGAAGGCGGATGGCGTGCCGCTGTACATCGAAGAAATGACAAAGGCGGTTTTGGACCAGCTTCCCCAGGACGCCCCGATCAATGCCGAGGTTCTGGATGCGCTGAGCGTCCCGGCCACCCTTCAGGACTCGCTGATGTCGCGTCTTGACCGGATGGAAAATGCCAAGCCGGTCGCCCAGCTCGGATCGGTTATCGGACGCAGTTTCACCGCTCAGACGATACACGCGGTCGCGCATGCAGATATGGATGTAGAAAGCGCCCTCATGCAGCTTATGGCGGCTGGCGTCGTGCTGATTACCAGCGATTCAGGGTCGGCCACATACACGTTCAACCACGCGCTGGTTCAGGATACAGCCTATAATTCGTTGCTGCGGGAAGACCGGCAGAAGGTGCATCTGAAAATTGCCCGGGCCTTGCTGGACGGTCACCAAGCATTCGGCAGTCCGGCCCCCGATACCGTCGCGCATCATTGCGATCTTGGCGGATTGAAGGATGAAGCCGTTGCGAATTGGGTCACTGCAGGTGAACTGGCATTGTCCCGGCTGGCGAATCTGCCTGCGATTTCCGCTTTCCGGGCCGCTCTGCGCAACATCGGAACCATGGCGGCCAACGCAGATCGCGATGGATTCGAGCTTCGGGTTCAGATGAATATTCTGCCCGCGTATATGGCGATCTACGGGTGGTCGGCCGACCAGGTCGGAGAAACTGCTGCCCGGGCAATGGAACTGGCCCAGTCTTTGGGCGACGGTGAAACCCTGTTCGCCGCAACCTTCTGCCGCTGGACCAACTTCTTTGTTGGCGGTCAGATGAACCGAGCGATGGAAATGGGACAAGCACTGGATATGATGGCAGGCATGTCCGCTGACCCCGTCGCCAACGTTCTTGCGGCGCGGGCCCTGAGCTTTACTCATTACTTCCGTGGGGAATTTGCTGAATGCGAACAACAGCTTGAGCGCGCTTTCGCCCTGATCACACCCGAGCTGGATATGGCCATGATGCCCATGACCCAGTCTTCCACGACCGCCTCTTTGCTGGCCATTCAGGGATGCCTGCTGTGGCAGCAGGGGAAATTCGAAAAGGCCGAAGCCGCGCGTCTGGAGGCCATCGAGGTCAGCAGGGCGCTGAATCATGCACCCAACCTTGTCTACGTCATGGGCGCTTGCAGCATGTTCCTGCCCTATGCGGGTGAATGGGACCGGCTTGATGTGACGATGAAGGAAGCCAGAAAAGTCGCGGATGAGGAAGGGTTTCTTTACCTTCACGCGATGCAGGACATCTACATGGGTCTCGCGCAAGCCGGGAAAGGCGATATCGCAGGTGTTCCGGAACGCATCGAGGCATGCATGAACCTGATCTCCAAATCTGGTGGAAACTTTACTTTTCCTCAGAATCAGATTGTTCTGTCTGAGTTAATGATAGATCACGGAGATATTGATCAGGCTTTGGACCGGCTCGAAACCGTTTGCATTCCCGGTTGGGAACGTGGGGAGATGCTGAACAAACCTGAATATCACCGTGTGCGAGCAAAGGCTTTTGCCGCAAAGGGGGATTTGGACGCTGCAATTGGCGAGGCGAAACAAGCGCTTTCGCTTGCCCAAGATTGCCGCGGTGTCGTTCAGGAGCAGCGGGCGCGCAATCAGCTGGACAGATTGAGCGAAACAAAATGAGAACAATATTGACTGCCCCGCCGAATTGGGCAGCAGCAGCGAGAGGGATTTGAAATGACCGATGCATTGGATTGGAATGAAGATCAGTGGAGCGCCGTGAACAAGGCCGTCCATGACGAGGCACTGCGCGCCCGGGTGGCAGCCAGTTTCCTACCCCTATACGGACCGCTGCCCGCAGACACGCAATCTGTTCCGCTGAACAAGCTCAGTCTGGTCGACAACTCATCTGGTGCATCCAAAGAACGTCTTGACGTGAACGACTATGACACCCTGCGCCTTACAACCGTATCGGTGAACGTGTACCTGAAAGGTGCACAGGTGGCTGATCCGGAACTGGCCGCAGCTCAGATCATGTTCCGCCGAGCGGCCGCTGTTGTGGCCCGGGTAGAGGACGACATCATTTTCAACGGTCAACCCGGTACCGGACAAGCCCCCAAACACGCTGGCGGCGCGGGCACCTCACTGCCGCAGATCTATACGATCAGCGGCGGTGGCAAATATCCGGGATTGCTTGAAGCGGGCGAAAGCAAAACCAATACCGCGACCAAAAAGGGCTATACCGGAACCGATGTTTTCGAGGCCGTCGTCGCGGGCATCAGCACGCTGGAAACGCATGGCTATCTGGGCCCCTATGCCTGTGTGATGGGCAATGGTCTGTTTCGGGCAGCTACCACTCCGCTGCCGAACTCGATGGTACTGCCTCGTGACAGCATCCTCCCGTTCCTGGACGGGCCCTTGCTGCGTTCCAGCACCCTGCCCCCGAACAAGGCAGTGCTTGTGTCCCTGCTGGGTGCACCAGTTGAAATCGTCGTGCCCTCGGATATCGCCGTGAAGTATCTGCAAACCTCTGCCGAAGGAGAGCATATCTTCCGCGTGCAGCAGAAATTCCATCTCAGGATCAAGGAAGCTGAGGCCATCTGCACCATCACGTGCTAACCGGAGATCGGGTCGTGCGCGAGTTTACAGATCGGGGCGTCACGCTGCGTTGGTCCGAGGCGATCAACGCAGACGGTCTCAATCGGGTACTGGTGGAAGCAGGTCCCGCAGTGTCGTCGCATGACACGGTACGTCTGATCTGTTCGGAAAACGGAGGCCCCGAACGCGCCATTCGCGGGTGGCCCGTGTTACGAGACCCGCAAACCGGGTTTCAACAATTCACAGCCATTTTGCCGTCGGTGATACAGGAAAAATCCTTGTCCTGGCGTCCGGTGCTGACCTCGGGTGGTCGCGAGTACGACCCTGGACCCGAAGAAGCGCCTGAAGCAGCAGCCCCACCAACACCCGCGAAACCTTCGGCACAGTCACCCGTTCTGGAACATGTCGCCAAATTCGTCGTGCCGTTCACCAGCAATTTTTCCCCTTCGGGCGAAACACCGGACGGAATCTGGCTACACTTCGCGATCAAAGAGGGGGGTACCGTCGAAGGCCCGCATTTGAAAGGAACGATCGAACCGATTGGCGGAGATTGGATGCGCGTGCGTTCCGATGGTGTGGGACTGCTTCATGCAAAGGCGCTTATCAAACCGTCCACGGGGAATGCTCCGATCCTGTTCGAAGATACGGGCGTGTGTGACTTCGGCCCGGACGGTTATGCGGCCTTGGCCAACGGCAATCTGCCCGCTTCGGCCCCGGTACGGCTTGCTCCGCGTTACCTGACCTCAAACCCGCATTACAGCTGGATGAATCGGTTGCAGGGTTTTGGCATTGGCGAAGCCAGCCTGTCAGACATTACCCTGCGCTTTGACGTTTATTCCGCGAAAGGAACTTCCGATGCCTGAAAAGGTTGTCATTCTTGGAGGCGGCGTGGCCGGAATGAGCGCCGCGCACGAACTGATTGAACGCGGGTTCGAGGTAGAAGTCCACGAACGCCAGTTGATCCCGGGTGGCAAGGCCCGCAGCATCCCAGTGATGAAGGGTGAAGGGGACCATGGTTCGAAAGCAAATCACATCAAGGCGCTTGAAAGATGGGCTGAGATGGATGGGGCCAGTTATCCGCCCGGCGTGAAACGCCCCTGGCTGCCCGGCGAACATGGATTTCGGTTCTTTCCGAACTTTTATCGGCATATCACGGACACGATGGCCCGTACGCCGTATTACGACAAGGGGACATGCTTTGACAATCTGGTCCCCACCACTCAGGTTCTGGTCAGCCAGTTCGATAAACCCGGCATCATTGTCCCGGAACGGTTTCCCCGCACGCTCAAGGATGTCTCAGATGCCTTCAAGACGATTGCCTTCGCGCTCTCGCCGAGGGACCAGATTGCGTATGAAGATGTCGAGCATTTTGTCGCCTGCATGTGGCGGATCGCAAGCTCCTGCAAGGAACGCCGGTTCGACGAATATGAACGGATCGGCTGGTGGGATTTCATCGGCGCGCAAGACCGTTCGGAAGCCTATCAAAAGTTCCTTGCCATCGGCCTGACCCGTTCATTGGTGGCCGCCAAGGCCACGACAGCCAGCACGAAGACAGTGGGGGACATTGCGATTCAGCTTCAGCTGGGCATTGCCACGCCCGAGCCACACTGCAACAGGCTGCTGAACGGGCCCACCAATCTCGTATGGATTCAACCGTGGCTGGATTACCTGAAAAGCAAGGGGGTCGTTTACAAGTTTGACTCCAAAGTTACGGGCATCGAGTGCCGGAACGGGCGGATTATCGGCGCGACAGTCGAACAGGACGGAGAAGAAAAACAAGTCACCGGGGACTGGTTTATCAGCGCGATGCCGATTGAACGCATTGCTCCACTTGTGACCCCGGAAATGATGGCGCTCGACCCGGCCCTCGCCAAGTTGTCTCTGCTGGCCGAGGACGTACAGTGGATGAACGGCATTCAGTTCTATCTGACCAAGGAAGTTGAACTGACCCACGGCCACGTCATCTTCATTGACAGCCCATGGGCTTTGACCGCTGTGTCGCAAAAACAGTTCTGGCACCAGATTGATTTCGACAACTGGGCTGAAGGAAAGACCAAAGGCCTGCTGTCGATCGACATTTCCGAATGGGACAAACCCGGTCTGAACGGGAAGACAGCGCGTAATTGCAGCCGGGAAGAGATTGCAAGCGAGGTTTGGGAACAGGTCAAGCGCGGCATCAACGTGGATGGCCAAACCGTTTTGCGGGACGAGGATATGCATTACTGGTTCCTCGATCCCGATATCGTTCAAGACCCGAACGACCCCAAGCGTCAAAGCAATGTCGAACCCTTGCTGGTCAACCGTATCAACAGCTGGCGCTTGCGCCCGGATGCGGCCACGCTCATCCCGAATTTCTTCCTGGCATCGGACTATGTCCGTACTTTCACCGACCTTGCCACGATGGAAGGGGCGAACGAGGCCGCGCGCCGTGCCGTCAACGCCATCCTTCAGCGCAGTGGATCGGATGCACAACCCTGCCAGATCTGGGATCTGCACGAGCCCGATATCCTCAAACCGCTGCGTGCCTATGATTACGCCCGGTATCAGGCTGGCCTTCCGTGGGACAACCGGTTCGCGGTTGCGGTTGAAGCCGCGCTGAAAATGGGTCAGGACACGGCAGGAGTTGATCGTGGCGGTGATGGCCCCCTTGCCGCCATAGGAGAACCGGCAACGGAATATTCAAAACCCGGCGGCGTCACCGAGGACCCAGCCATTGCCGAAGCGCTTAGAATGATTTGCCCCCCGAAAGAGCTGTACGACCTCATCGCGAATTACGAACCCACCACGGATCTTCCAATCCCGGGGGATGAGCTTGCCGAAGATGTCGCGTATGATCTGGGTCGAGACAGCGGTCAATCAGATGCCTTGTCCAGGGCGATACCAATTTCGGATGCACCGCTCTCTGCTTTTGGCGCCGGTCCGGAACGATCCGGCACGCCTGAAAACAAAAGTCGCGTGATCATCACCCAGAAGGGCTGAGCCTGTGAAATCCGGAACCGCGCATTTGGATCCTGCGGCGAAACAGGATTTTCTTGAAACGCTGACCTCCTACGGGGATCAGGCGCGCGAAACGCTGTTGGGCTTGTTGCCGACGGGTGAGCCTCAGGCCTATCTGTATGGTCCGATGCGCGATTATATCGAAACCTCGGGCAAGGGTCTGAGGCCTGCGCTGTTACTGGCTACATGCGAAGCCTTCGGTGGAAACAGCGAGAATGCGAGGGTCTCGGCCGCAGTTCTTGAGTTGCTGCACAATGCCTTTCTGATCCATGACGACATCGAAGATCAAAGCGATTTCCGGCGCGGGCGCGAATGTATGCACAAGCGGCTTGGGGTTCCACTGGCGATCAATACCGGCGACGGGATGCAATCGCTGGCCCTGCGCCTGCTGCGTCAGAACCTGGGACCGTTGGGCCCGGAAACCGGTATGCGCGTGGTTGATGAGTTCGACCATCTGTTGCAGCAATCCATCGAAGGTCAGGCGTTGGAGCTTGGCTGGATACGAGACAATCGACTGAATGTCGATGCATCCGACTATCTGAGGATGTGTCTGAAAAAGACCTGCTGGTACAGTTTCATTCACCCGATGCGTATCGGGGCCCTGATTGCGCGGCCACATGATGTCGAGTCCGGCGCGCTTAATCTGGATGATTTCAATGCCTTTGGCTTTTTCCTGGGTGCAGCGTTTCAGATTCAGGATGACGTTTTGAATCTCGTCGGCTCTCAGGACAGTTACGGCAAGGAAATTGGCGGCGACATCTATGAAGGCAAACGCACGCTGATGCTGGGCCAGCTTGGACTGAAGGCGGATGAACCTGAACAGGCACGGTTGGCCGAGATGTTGTCAAACCCGCGCGATACCAGGTCGACGCAAGATGTCACCTGGGTGCTGGAACGCATGAACCACTATGGCAGTATCCGCTATGCACAGGACGCGGCGAATGACCTGCTGGCTTCAGCCCGGAGTGAGTTCGCGCAGGTATTCGCGGGGACCAAAGACGGGCCGCGCGCGTTTCTTGGACAGTTCATGGACTATCTCGTGACCCGTCAGGTCTGAGCGCCCGCCACCTCGAAAATCACCACAAGCGAGGTCTGGTCCGTTCCTGTACAGGCGATCCGGCCATGATATTCACCGGGTTCGGTGAGATCGGGTATGGTGACGGCAACAGCAACATCAGTTGCTTCCCCAGGGTCAAGCAGGATTTGTGGCGGGATCACACTGATGCGGTTCGCCGGCAGAATGTCGCCGTTCGAATTGGTCAGATCGCCAGGTTCGAACTGCATCTGAACAGGGGCCGCACCTTCCGGTGCCTCAAAGGACAGCAGAATGGTGGCGGTACTGCCGGGATGGCAGGTTTTGCGGCACATGAAGGGACCGTCCAGATGCTGCTGCGGGCCCCGTTCCCTGTCAAGCACACGGCGTGCTATATCGGAAATCGGTTGATTGTCGGGCTGCGGCGCAATCGGGCTGACCGCACGAGATACACTAACATATGGTTTTCGTTCGAAATACGGCATGCCTAACTGTGCACGTGTGGTGCGGATCAGTAAATGGCAAATTCACGTTCTGCGATCAGACTTCACTTCCCTTTCCAGACCGGATCCCTTTTTTCGGCGAAAGCGCGCGCGCCTTCCAGCTGATCTTCACTGGCATAGAGAACGTCCACAGTACTTAGCTGACGCTTAGTTATGCGGTTCATGGCATCCTGAAACTTGGCATCTTCGGCATCACGTACGATTTCCTTGATCGCGGCGTAAACCAGAGGTGGCCCCGAGGCCAACAGCCGGGCCAGCTCCCAGGCGCGGTCCATCAGTTGATCTGCCGCGATGATCTCGTTCACCAGACCCCAGCGATTGGCTTCTTCGGCGTCGAACCACCGGCCGGTAAGCAGCAGCTCCATCGCGATGTGATAAGGGATACGCTTGGGCAGTTTGACGCTGGCCGCATCCGCGACAGTCCCCGAGCGGATTTCCGGCAGGGCGAATGTGGCATGATCTGCGGCAAGGATCACGTCCGCTGACAGGGCCAGCTCCAGCCCGCCGCCACAGGCGATGCCGTTGACGGCTGCGATCACGGGTTTGTTCAGGTCCCGCAGCTCTTGCAAGCCGCCGAACCCTCCGACGCCGTAGTCCCCGTCCACAGCATCACCGTCGGCCGCTGCTTTCAGGTCCCAGCCCGGACAAAAGAATTTCTCTCCTCCGCCCGTCAGAATGGCCACGCGCAGCTCCGGATCGTCGCGAAACTCGGCGAACACCTCACCCATTCTGCGACTGGTGACAAGATCGATGGCATTGGCCTTGGGCCGGTCCAGTGTCACCTCAAGGATCGTTCCGTCGCGGCGGGTTTTGATCGGGTCCATATCTCAGGCCTTTCTTATCAGAGCATCCACGGCAACGGCCTTGTCCGGCGTGCACAGGAGCGGGTTAATCTCGACCTCGCCAAGCGTGTCGGCGTTTTGCATGACATAGGCCTGAACAGCCTCGACTGCGGCAATGATTGCATCCATATCAGCAGCCCGTTGGCCGCGATAGCCCGCCAGCAACGGGACGATTTTCAATTTGCCGAGCGCGGCGCGGATGTCTTCGGACGCGCTGGGTACCAGCATTGACACCGTGTCGCGCAGGACTTCGGTCAGTACCCCCCCCGCCCCCAATGTCAGGACAAACCCATGCGCGGGGTCACGGACGATGCCGACCAGAAGTTCGGCGACGGTTCCGGTGATCATCTCTTCGATCAGGATATCTTCGGTGCCGATGTCAGCGGCCACACTGGCCACGTCTTTGGTTTGAATGCCCAGCCGAACAGCGGCGTGTTCGGATTTATGCGCAAGCCCAACACCTTTCACGGCAAAGGGGGCTTCCATGTCCTGCGCTGCTGCGAGGGCTGCCGCTGGCCCGGAAACCGTGCAGGTTCGGGGGATTTGCAGGCCGCATTCAGCCAGCGCCTGCTTCGACTCGCCTTCGGTCAGGGTTTGGGTCGCCTCAGCCGTTCCCGGCAACCAGACGGGATGCGTGGCAGGGGCCGAGACCTGACCCGCCGCCCGGGTTGACGCCAGTGCCTCGCGCAGACCCATGAACGGAATTACACCACCGGCCATCAGGTCCTGCGCGACGTCTTCAGGCAGATTTTCGGGCAACGTCGCGACGATTGCAAACCGAGCACCGGTTTCAGCGCGCACTCTCAACGCAGCTCGGGTCGCACAACTCCAGTCAGTCGGATCCGTCGTCGGATAGTCAACGATCGAGAACGTCAGGTCGATGTCTTCACCCGTCATACCCGACCATGCCTGTGCCATCGCCTCTTCGTCACGCCAGATATAGGTGTGATAATCCAGCGGGTTATTCAGAGCGACCATGGGGCCGAGAGCGTCACGCAGACGGGCCCTTTTGTCATCGCTCAACTTCGGGAAACGCAGGCCCGTACCGACGGCCATATCTGCGATCAGGCTGGCCTCACCCCCTGAACAACTGATCGAAGCGATGCAGCCACCCGGCAGCGGTCCATAGCAGTGCAACAGTTTCAGCGTTTCAAGAAAGTCGGGCAACGCGGACAGCCGCGGGATTCCGAGCCGGTCCAGAAGGGCCTGTGCGCCCGCATCGCTGCCCGCAAGAGACGCGGTATGCGAAATGGTGGCCGCCTGCGCCTGTTCCGATGCGCCCACTTTGAGGGCGACCAGCGGGATGCCCTTCGAATAGGCCTTGGCGGCCAACGCCTCCCATTCCCGGATGTCCTTGAACCCTTCGATATGCAAACCCACGGCGGTTACGCGCGGATCGTCGATCAAGGCCGAGGCAGTTTCGGCCTGGCTGGTCTGGGCCATGTTTCCACAGGCCAACATATAGGCAATCGGCAACCCGCGTTTCTGCATGGTCAGGTTGATCGAGATGTTCGAACTTTGCGTCAGGATCGCTACGCCCTTGTCAACCGGGGTCGCCCCGTGCTGGTCCGGCCACAACAGGGCCCCGTCCAGCGCGTTGATGAAGCCATAGCAGTTCGGGCCAAGAATGGGCATGTCACCGGCTGCACCGACCAGTTGATCCTGCAAGTCCCCGCCGGTGTCATCTTCGGCAACGGCCTCGGAAAAGCCCGAGGCAAAGCACACCGCCCCGCCTGCACCCATACTGGACAGTACACGAACGGCCTCGATGGTGGCGTGGCGGTTGATACCGATGAAAACCGCATCCGGGGCTTCGGGCAGGTCCTCGATGTGGCCAAAAACCCTGTGGCCCGCAATTTCCGACGCTTTGGGATGCACCGGCCAGATTGGACCGGCATAGCCCATGCGTTCGGATTGCAGAATAACCTGCTGACACCACGCGCCGCCGCCGATGACGGCGATGGTTTTCGGGCGCAGCAGCCGGGTCAGGTCTTTGTTCATGGTCAGGCGCCCAAGGGGCGTAGAAGATCGCGGCTGATGATGTGGCGCTGAATTTCGCTGGTGCCGTCCCAGATGCGCTCGACCCGGGCATCGCGCCAGAACCGTTCGATCGGGAAATCGTCCATCAAGCCCATCCCGCCGAAGATTTGCAGCGTGGTATCCGTAACCCGCGCCAGCGTTTCCGAGGCATAGAGCTTGGCCGAGGCAATCTCGCGGTTCGATGGCAGGTTTTGATCCAGACGCCACGCGGCGGCGAGTGTCAGCCAATCGGCGGCGTCGATCTCGGTGATCATGTCGGCGATCTGGAAGCCGACGCCCTGAAACTTGCCGATGGGCTGGCCGAACTGCTTACGCTCGGCCGCATAGTTCAGCGCATAGTCAAAGCAGCGCCGTGCGCGACCGACCGAGAACGCCGCGACCGTCAGACGGGTCGCGTATAGCCATTCGTTCATCACGGCAAAACCGCCATCAACCTCGCCCAGGACCTGCGCGTCGGGCAATCGGCAATTGTCGAAATACAGGATGTAGTTCTTGTAGCCCTTGTGGCTGACCGAGTTATAGCCCTCGCGCACTTCAAACCCCGGAGTGCCGCGATCCACCAAAAAAGTGGTGATGCGTTTTTTCGGGCCTTTGGGGGTTTCGTCTACGCCGGTCGCGATGAAGACGATGAAGAAATCCGCGTGTTCCGCGCCCGAGATGAAATGTTTCGATCCGTTGACAACCCAATCGCCGCCATCGCGCACCGCCTGGCATTTCATACCACGCACATCCGAACCCGCATCCGGCTCGGTCATCGCCAGGGCGTCCATCTTGTCGCCACGTACGGCAGGCAGAAGATAACGTTCACGCTGGTCGTCGTTGCAGGCCATCAGGATGTTCTGCGGGCGACCAAAGAAATGCGTCAGTGCCATTGACCCACGGCCAAGCTCGCGCTCAACCAAGGTGAAATCCAGATGAGACAGGCCCGCACCACCGACTTCTTCGGGAAAGTTGCAGGCATAAAAGCCCAGATCGATACATTTCTGCTTAATCTGCTCGCCCAGCTCGGGAGGTACGGTTCCCGAGCGCTCGACCGCGTCTTCATGCGGGTAGATTTCGTTTTCAACAAAGCTGCGGACCGTCGAGACGATCATTTCCTGTTCTTCTGTCAGACCAAACTGCATGGCGCGTGTTCCCTGGATCGGTGGTTGACCAACCAAACGCCATCACTCATGGTCACGACATGCAGAATTGATATAAGATCATGCCGAATTCGAAAATTTTAACACGACAATACAACATTCTGCTCTTCAACGGGTTTTCGAACCATTGCCTTGCAAACATGGTAGAACCGCTCAGGGCTGCGAACAACCTGTCGAGGCAGGTTTTGTATTCGTGGTGTTTCTGTTCCATTGACGGAGACCCCGTTCAAAGTTCCAGCGGTCTTGTCGTTACACCGAATGGTGCAATCTCTGATCAGCAAGGCGACGTTCTGGTCGTCATGCCGTCTTACGGATATCGCAAGCTGGACACACGATCGACCACACGCACCGTGCTGGCTACAGCCAAAAAACACCGGCAAGTGGCCGGATTGGATACCGGAAGCTGGCTGCTGGCCCGCGCCGGTTTGCTGGATGAGCACCGGGCGACCATACACTGGGACGAGCTTTCCCGGTTCGAAGAGAGTTTTCCGGCTGTGGATGCGGTGCAGGAACGTTTTGTCATCGATGGCAACAGGTTGACCTGTTCCGGGGCCATGGCCGCGTTCGATCTGGCCTCGGCCCTTATCCGCCGGGATCACGGGCCTCTTTTGTCCATGGAAGTCGGGTATCTTCTGATGAGCCGAAATGGGCAGGATCATTACCCTTTGCCTCTGAAGTCCGAAGACATATTGGTCAATCGCGCACTGGGTTTCATGCAGGCGAACCTTGAAACACCTCTTTCGATCAGGGAATTGGCCCGCAAGATCGGGTGTTCGCAAAAGCGGATCGAAATGCGCGTTCAGGCGGAGCTTAAAACCACGCCGCAAGCGCTGTATCGTCGGCTGCGGCTGAACCTGGCACGCAATCTGGCAGAAGATACCGAGCAATCCATCGCCGAAATCGCCAGTCGTTGCGGATATGAAAACGCCAGCGCCATGACGCGGGCATTCAAGGCAGAATTCGGCCAGACACCGACTGCGTTTCGCCACCGAAGCCTGTCTGACGGCTGAAAGGGGTGCGCATGGCGATGCCCGCTTTCCTCAAGAACCAAGGAAAACCATGGAAGTTATTCCAGCGAGACCCACAGCACCTTAGCGTCTTCTTCGCTGGTCGAAATACACCCATGCCCCATTCCACTGTCATAGTAGAGTGAGTCGCCGGCCTTCATTGGCAAAGGGCGGTAATGTTCAGACACGAAGATGAGTTCGCCGCTGAGCACATACATGAATTCTTCTCCGGAATGTCGGATCCACGTCTCGAATTCCGACAGGTCGCGCGCCTTGATTGTCGCGATATAGGGCAGCATCCGCTTGCTGGTCAGTTCGGGGCAAAGCAGTTCATGCATGTAAGTGGGCGTATTCTTGATTTCCCCCTCGCCTTTCGGAGTGAAATCACGGCGGCCTGAAATGCCGGACTGACCCGACTGAAGAAACAACTGCGGGGTGCTCATATCAAGGGCCTGTGTCAGACGCCGTACAATGTCAAAACTTGGCTTCGTCTGATTGTTTTCGATCTTGGACAGCGTCGACCGCCCGATACCCGCAGCGCGGCCGGCTTCTTCCAGAGTCCACCCTTTTGCGCGCCGTGCATCGCGGATGGAGCGACCCAGAGCCTCACCTTCACTCAGATCTTCCTGTCCGGAAACATCATTTCGGCTTTCGTCGCCCATTGAATTCCCCCTGTTTTATCAAAGGCTACATGTTTCCCAGTATACACGCAACTTCTTGAATAAGAGATTTTTGTTGCCTATTGCGCATTATTTCTCCTATAGGAAACAAAGTTTCGTACTGAGGATTCGGGGCAAAAGGAGGAGACTATGTTCAAAACGTCGCTGATTGAGGCAGATCCCGTCATTGCCGCGTCCATCTCACGTGAGGGAGAGCGTCAGGCGGATCAGATCGAGTTGATCGCCTCGGAGAACATTGTCTCGAAGGCCGTGATCGACGCGCAGGGCTCGGTATTGACCAACAAATACGCCGAAGGCTATCCGGGCCGACGCTATTATGGCGGCTGTGAATATGTCGATGAGGTCGAGGTCGAGGCCATCGAACGTCTCAAGAAACTGTTTGGCTGTGTATATGCCAACGTTCAGCCCCATTCTGGCGCACAGGCCAACGGAGCAGTCAAGCTGGCGCTGCTGAGCCCGGGCGATACCATCCTGGGAATGTCGTTGGATGCAGGCGGCCATCTTACCCATGGCGCGAAACCAGCTCAGTCAGGTAAATGGTTCCGGCCCGTACAGTACGGCCTGACCGATGCAGGATTGATCGATTATGATCAGGTTGCCGAATTGGCGCGGGCGGAAAAGCCCAAGCTGATCATCGCAGGTGCGTCGGCTTACTCGCAAAAGATCGACTTTGCCAGATTCCGTGAAATCGCGGATGACGTTGGCGCCTGGTTGCTGGCCGACATGGCTCATATCGCCGGGTTGGTGGCGACCGGCCTGCACCCCTCGCCTGTAGGACACGCACATGTCGTGACCTCGACCACGCACAAGACCCTGCGCGGGCCTCGTGGTGGCATCATCCTGACCAATGACGAAGCGCTGGCGAAAAAAATCAACTCGGCCGTATTCCCCGGCTTGCAGGGCGGCCCACTGATGCATGTGATCGCGGGCAAGGCGGTTGCCTTTGGAGAGGCACTCAAGCCTGAATTCAAGGAATATATACAGCGCGTCGTAGACAGCGCATCGGCCTTGGCAAACGTCATGATGGCGCGCGGATGCGACATCGTTTCCGGCGGCACCGAGAACCACCTGATGCTGGTCGACCTGCGCCCGATTGGCGTGACAGGCAAAGACGCCGAAGCGGCACTCGAGCGGGCCGGCTTCACCTGCAACAAGAACAGCGTTCCTGGTGATCCCGAGAAACCCACCATCACCAGCGGCATCCGTCTGGGCACCGCCGCCGGGTGCAGCCGTGGCTTTGGCCCAGAGGAATTCAAGCAGATCGGCCATCTGATCGGGGTTGTTCTGGACGCACTCGCGCAGTCCCCTGATGGGAACGAAACCGTCGAAATGAAAACTCGCGAACAGGTTCGCGCGCTCTGTGCAAACCACCCGATCTACTGAAAGTACGCGAAATGAATACCTACGACCTCATCGTTATCGGGGGCGGACCGGGCGGCTATGTTGCCGCGATCCGCGCGGCTCAGTTGGGCCTGAAAGTTGCATGTGTCGAAGGACGCGGAGCACTTGGCGGCACATGCCTGAACGTCGGATGCATCCCCTCCAAAGCGTTGCTGACCTCCTCGGCCAAATATGCCGAAATTGCACATCTCTCCTCCCATGGCATTGCGGTCGAGGGGGCCAGCATCGACGTCAGTGCGATGATGGGGCGCAAGGACAAGATCGTCGGTGATCTGACGAAGGGTATCGCGTTTCTGTTCAAGAAGAACGGTGTCGACCTGATTGAAGGATGGGCCAGCATTCCAGCACCCGGTCAGGTCAAGGTCGCCGATAACGTTTATGAAACAAAGACCATCCTGATCGCGACCGGATCCGAGCCGACCTCACTGCCGGGGATTGAAATTGATGAGCAGGATGTCCTCAGCTCGACCGGCGCAATTGCGTTGGAGAACGTTCCTGATCATCTGGTGGTCATCGGAGCGGGTGTGATTGGTCTGGAACTTGGTCAGGTCTGGGCGCGTCTCGGCGCCAAAGTCACCGTTGTTGAATATCTGGATCGCGTTCTGCCCGGCATTGATGGCGAAATCGCCAAGCTGGCGCAGCGCGCGTTGTCCAAGCGTGGGTTGAAATTCCAGCTGGGTCGTGCCCTCAAATCGGTTGAGAAAACCGCGGTTGGCCTGACCCTGACCGTGGATCGCGTCGGCAAGGACAAGGAAGAGGTGATCGAGGCCGACAAGGTTCTGATCGCCGTCGGATGCCGCCCCGTCACGCGTGGGCTTGGACTGGAAGAATTAGGCGTGTCCGTGAACCCACGTGGTTTCATCGAAGTCGATGAAGCATTCCAAACGTCTGTGCCCGGCATCTACGCTATTGGCGACTGTGTGCCCGGTCCGATGCTCGCGCACAAGGCAGAAGAAGACGGCGTTGCCTGTGTCGAGATGCTGACCGGCGAAGCGGGGCACATCGATTACAACACCGTGCCGGGTGTGGTCTACACGGATCCCGAAGTGGCTTCGGTTGGTCAGACCGAAGAAGCGCTGAAAGACGCGGGCGTCGAATACGTTGTCGGCAAATTCGCCTTCATGGCCAACTCGCGGGCGCGAACGACGGGTGAAACAGATGGCGCAGTCAAGGTTCTGGCCGGTTCCGACGGCAAGATTCTCGGAGCCCATATCTGTGGTGCCCATGGCGGCGATCTGATCGCCGAGTTGGTGCTGGCCATGTCCAAAGGCGCCACGGTCGCTGATGTTGCAGCCTCGTGCCATGCACATCCCGCCATGGGTGAGGCGGTCAAAGAAGCATGTCTCGACGCCATGGGCCGTGCAATCCACGCATAACGAGGGACAGCCAGATGACGATCCAGCTCAGAGCACGCCACCCGGAAAAGGCCAAGAAGGCCGACAGCGTCATTCCGCGCAAACCCAGATGGATACGCAAGAAAAAGGGCGACAGCGCCGCGTATTACGAAACGCGACGGCTGATGCGGGATCACAATCTGGCAACGGTCTGCGAAGAAGCTGCCTGCCCCAATATCGGCGAATGCTGGTCCAAGCGTCATGCGACCATGATGATCATGGGTGAGGTCTGTACCCGCGGTTGTTCCTTCTGCAATGTGGCCACCGGTCGTCCCGATGCGCTTGATGCATTCGAACCCGGTCGCGTTGCATCGGCAGTCATGAAACTGGGCCTGCGCCACGTAGTGATCACTTCGGTTGATCGCGATGACTTGGATGATGGTGGGGCACAGCACATCGCCCAGACAATCCGGGCCGTGCGTCATCAGAACCCCGGCACCACGGTCGAGGTCCTGACGCCGGACTTCCTAGGCAAGGGCGACGCCGTCAACATCGTCTTCGAGGCAGCGCCGGACGTCTTCAACCACAACCTGGAAACCGTCCCTCACCTGTATCCGACAGTTCGCCCCGGCGCGCGCTATTATGCCTCGCTGCGGCTGCTGGACGATGCCAAACGTGCAAATCCCGAGATTTTCACCAAGTCGGGCCTGATGGTCGGGCTGGGTGAAACCCTGAACGACGTGCGTCAGGTCATGGATGATCTGCGCGCGGCACATGTCGATTTTCTGACGGTCGGGCAGTATCTGCAACCGACCCCGAAACACCATCCGATTGACCGGTTCTGGTCGCCCGAGGAATTCGCCCAACTGGAACAGATCGCACGTTCCAAGGGCTTTTTGCACGTGTCAGCCACACCGCTGACCCGTTCGTCGTTCCATGCAGACGAAGATTTCACTGCCCTCAAGCAGGCCCGCCAGCGGGCCATCGCGACCGGGGCATAAACCAAACGCAAATGGGAGGGAAACCATGGAAGCGTTAAACTCAATCGTAGGGGCCATCAATGGCGTCGTGTGGGGGCCGTTGATGCTGGTCCTCATTCTTGGCGTCGGCTTCTTCCTGCAGGTGGGGCTGAAATTCATGCCGATCCTGCGCATCGGCACGGGCTTCAGCCTGTTGTTCAAAGGCCGTGAAGGTCAGGGCGAAGGGCAAATCAGCCCGTTCAACGCGCTGATGACCTCGCTGTCGGCGACCATCGGTACAGGCAACATCGCCGGTGTGGCCACTGCTGTCTTCCTGGGCGGTCCAGGCGCCTTGTTCTGGATGTGGATGACCGCCCTGGTGGGCATGGCCACCAAATACGCCGAGGCTGTCTGCGCGGTGAAATACCGTGAGAAAGACGAGCTGGGCAACTATGTCGGTGGTCCGATGTACTACATCAAGAACGGTCTGGGCGCGAAATGGGCCTGGCTGGGTGTTGCATTTGCCCTGTTCGGCGCGGTTGCTGCCTTCGGCATCGGCAACGGCGTGCAGGCCAACGGTGTGGCACAGGTGCTTGAGGCCAACTTTGGCCTGAACACTTCGGTCACCGGCGTTATCCTGATGGTTCTGACCGCAGCCGTGATCCTGGGTGGCATCACCCGCATCGGTGCGGTTGCCGGTAAACTGGTTCCCTTCATGGCGATTGCTTACATTGTCGCCGGTCTGCTGGTCCTGCTGATCAACATCGGAGAGATCGGCAACGCCCTGTCACTGGTCTTTACCCATGCTTTCACCCCGTCCGCCGCAGAAGGTGGATTCGCGGGTGCAGCCGTGTGGGCCGCCATCCGCTTCGGTGTGGCACGTGGTGTGTTCTCGAACGAAGCCGGTCTGGGTTCGGCCCCGATCGCACACGCCGCGGCCGAGACCAAAGGTCCGGTCAACCAAGGCCTGATCGCGATGCTGGGCACGTTCATCGATACCATTATCGTCTGCTCGATCACCGGTCTGGCCATCATCGCTTCGGGGGCATGGACATCGGGTGAATCCGGTGCGGCGCTGACCAGCCACGCGTTCGAACTGTCGCTGCCGGGTATCGGTGGGTATCTGATCGCCATCGCTCTTTCGATCTTTGCCTTCACCACCATCCTTGGTTGGTCGTTCTACGGCGAAAAATGTGTCGAGTTCCTGCTGGGTGTGAAATCCCTGATGCCCTACCGCGTTCTTTGGATCGTCATGATCTACTTCGGGGCAACTGCGGATCTGGGCTTCATCTGGTTGCTGGCGGATACGCTGAACGCCATGATGGCCATCCCGAACCTGATCGCCCTGGCGCTGCTGAGCCCGATCGTCTTCAAACTGACGAAAGAGTTCTTCGCCTCGGGCGGCAAGTCCGAAGAGCCGGGTGGAACACCTGCCGAATAAGCTCGGCCCCACCAAAACGGGGGGCCATCCCGGCCCCCCGCCTATGAAACAGAATTCCATATCTCGAGGAGAGACGTGATGGCCACGAAAATCCTGCTGCCCATTGATCACACCGACGACCGCTCGTGGAAGAACGCCCTGCCGATCGCGCTGGAGCAGGCCAAATTCTACGGCGCCGAACTGCATGCAGTTGCCGTCATCCCCGAGATCATCCAGCTGCCGAACCTGCCCGCCAACTATGGTGCCGGCGCCAAAGACCACGTGCGGGGTGCGGTTCAGGTGATTCTGGATCATGCCAATGCTTCCGACGTGCCGGTTCATGTGGAAGAAGGCAGTGTTTACCGCGAAATCCTGAAGCTTGCCTACAAGGAAGGCTTTGATCTGATCGTCATGGCATCGACCAAGGGCGATTTCCCGAACTACGAGATTGGCCCGAACCTGGCCCGTGTCGTGCGCAATGCGCATTGCACTGTCATGGTCGTTCGCGACCAGTCCCGCTGATTGAAAGGTTGAAGAAATGACCGATTTGAAACGCACGCCACTTCACTCGTTGCACGTTGCTTTGGGCGGTAAGATGGTTGATTTTGCTGGGTGGGAGATGCCTGTTCAGTATCCTTT